>JANMSB010000254.1:0-1863 GCA_031388915.1 Pseudomonadota bacterium
ATGGTAGGTGAATTTCCAGAACTGCAAGGCATCATGGGCCGCTACTACGCACTGGCCGATGGCCTTGATCGTGACGTTGCAGAAGCGATTCGCGAGCAGTATCTGCCGCGCGGCGCAGGTGACGAATTACCAACGACACAAACCGGCATGGCGTTGGCGCTAGCCGACAAGCTAGAAACGCTATGCGGCATCTTTGCGGCGGGGCAAAAACCCACCGGTACGAAAGATCCATTTGGGTTGCGTCGGGCCGCTATCGGTGTGTTGCGCATCATGATTGAACGCAATCTGTCGCTTGATCTGAGTTCGCTGACTGAGATCGCCCTGAGTCAGCAACCAGTTGCCGCAAAACCGGAAGTTGCCGTGGAAGTCTATGACTACATCATGGAACGTTTGCGTAGTTACTATCTGGAAGGCACAGAACTCCACATCACCACAGAAATGTTCGATGCGGTACTGGCCAATCGTCCCGCGTCGCCATTGGACTTTGACCTACGTCTGCGCGCGTTGGAAAGTTTCTTGAAACTGAGCGATGCACAAAGCCTGGCCGCCGCCAACAAACGCATCAATAACATTCTGAAGAAAGCCGAAGGGGCAACTGGCACCGAAGTACAGGCTGACAAGTTTATTGAACCAGCCGAGCGCGATCTCTACGCACAACTGCAAAGCGCCGAGCACGACACCGCACCCTTGTTTGCTGCGAGCAACTATCAGGATGCACTCACGCGCCTTGCCAAGCTGCGCCCTGCAGTCGATGCGTTCTTCGACAAGGTGATGGTGATGGCCGAAGACGCTGCCGTGCGTAGCAATCGACTGGCGTTGTTGGCGCGCCTGCGGCAGGTGTTTCTGAAAGTGGCCGATTTATCGTGCCTGCCCGGATAACAACTCAGGGATAGCGGCATGCACTTGTTTCAGCTTCTGCGCTCGATATTATTCACCGGCGTTTTTTTTATTGTCACCACACTGTATGGCTTGGTGGTGCTGGTGATTGGGTGGGCGGTACCGTTCCGGGTGCGTTGGGCCATTGCGCACAATTGGGCCGCATTGAACTTGTGGTTGTTGAAAGTCTTGTGCGGCTTGGACTTTGTCGTGGAAGGCCGCGAGCACATTCCCAGCGGTAGTCATGTGGCGATGTGGAAACATTCTTCTACCTGGGAAACCATCGCGCAGGCTTCGATATTTCCGCAGCAGGCCTGGGTACTGAAGCGCGAACTGTTATGGATTCCGGTGGTGGGCTGGGCGCTGCGCTTAATGCAACCCATCGCCATTGATCGCTCGGCAGGAAGCTCGGCAGTGCGGCAAGTAGTGGCGCAAGGCCAGGAACGACTACGGGCAGGGAGTTGGGTCGTGATCTTTCCCGAAGGCACACGCACCGCAGTGGGCGAGAACCGCAAGTACGGCATCAGTGGCGCATTGCTGGCCGCGGAAGCCGGCGTCAGCATCGTACCGGTGGCGCATACCGCCGGTTACTTCTGGCCGCGGCGTGGCTGGTTGAAACGGCCCGGCACCATTCGCGTCATCATCGGTAAGCCGATTGCCACGGTAGGTCGCGATTCGCGCGAACTAATGGCCGAAGTGCAAACCTGGATTGAGCAAACCATTCAAGCCGCCAAGCCAGACAAATAAAGATTGTTTCAACTCAGCTTGTGCATGGCACGCTCATGCCCGCGTGCAAACAATAACGCAGTCAGCGCACCGAGCAATGCTAGAAATATGTCGGACTGTGTATCCCACACATAACCTTGTGTGCCGAGAAACTCCTCTGCGCCCGAACCCAGCAGCAATGCTGCCCACCATTCGATCAGTTCGTACAACGCACTGATAGCCAGACAGATGCAGACACACAGAAAGGCAACTAATTTGCGA
>JANMSB010000266.1:0-11840 GCA_031388915.1 Pseudomonadota bacterium
AGACTTGGCAAAAAACTTTGTCGCGCTTGGGTAGTCGTTCTTCGAGCTATACGCAATGGCCAGATTGTAGTTGATCATGGCCTTTTCGTAGTCGGAACCCTTGTCGGCAAGCTTGGTGAGCTTGTCGATTGCTTCACCAACTTTGTTCTTGGTCATCAGCTCGGTGGCTGACTGTACTGCGTTATAGGTTTCCTCCGTCATCTCTCCTTCTTGCTTCTCCGGCTTGCCGCAATCGGCTGCAAAGGCTGAAGAAACACCCACCGCTGTGACGCCCAGGGTCGCCAGCAGCAATAACTTGGCAATTTCGTGCCTTAGTTTGATCGATGGTTTGATTGATGACATTACTCGGACCCTTTCACGCCAAAGTTATACTTGCGTCGCGCCGTTTGTTGCACCGCCACGCCATCCTTAATCGTCGGCTTGAACTTGCAGCGTTGCAACGCCATCACTGCGGCAGCCTCGAATAGATTTTTGGGCTGCGCATCTACTGCTTTTACGCTACGCGGCGATCCGTCCGGAGCAACTACCACCTCGACCAACACCCAGCCGACAATGCCTCTGGCTTGGCTAGGCGGCACCGGTGGCGGACAGTTCAGCGGAATCAGCTCGCCATCAAATGCGGCAGGACCCGCCTTTCTGCCAATTGCCGCTTCAGTGTTAAGGTTGGCCTTCAAATCCAGCGTAGGAATATCTAATGCCAAGCCCTGAGTAGCTACCGCTTCGCCGGCGATTTTCATCTTGGCTGGCGGTGGCGGCGCCGGTGGCGGCGGTGGTGGTTTGCGTCGCGACAAGGTTTCGACATCGGAATCGCGTTTCAGGCGCACAAAGTCAATGGTCGGCAACGCTTCCTTCTTTTCAAGGACGGCGTGACCGGCCTTAATCACCGAGTACATTAAGCCAAACAGTGACATCGAGAAAATCAGCGACACCAGGGTCGCCGGGACAATTGCGCTACTGGAAATGGATTTGGTCTTCATGGTTAACCACTGGCTCCCGGCAAAGTCGCGATTGATACCTCGGCAATGCCACCCGCCTTAACGGCGTCCATGACCTCGGTCAACCTACCGGTTTGCGATTCCTTATCGGCGATGATCACCACCGTGTCTTCAGCGCGCTCCACATGCAGCCGCTCGATCAACGGCCGGACTTGTTTAATATCGACACGACGTTTGTCCATCCAGATGTCGCCGTTGGGACGAATCGCAATCAGAATGTTGCCATTCTCCTGGCCGTCGGCAGTCAGTGCTTGCTCCTTGTTGACGGAGACACCCGCTTCTTTGATGAACGACGTGGTGATGATGAAAAAGATCAGCAGGTTGAGCACGAAGTCCAACATCGGCGCCAGGTCGATGCCGGTTTCTTCGCTTTCACCTTCGCCGTGACGTTTCAATATCATGATTAAAACTCCTAAGCCCGTTCGGACGCGGCAATGGATACGTTCTGGATGCCGCCCTGCCGCACCTGATCGATGACCTGCACCAGGATGCCGGTCTGCGCACCCTTCTCTGCCACGACCACTACCGAGTCATCGGGACGTTGTGCATGTAAACGTTCGATGCTTGCGCGCACTGCCCGCACATCCACCGTGCGTTTATCGACAAGAATCGCACCCGTGGCATCGATGGTAATGACGATGCTGCCGGCTTCTTTCTTCTCTTGGTTGGCCGAAGAATTTGGCCGGCTGACCGTCAAACCCACCTCTTTAGCAAACACCGCAGTGATGATGAAAAAGATCAACAGGTTGAGCACGAAGTCCAACATCGGCGCTAAGTCGATGCCGGTTTCGTCACTGTGTTCGCCAGATTGCCGTCTTAAACGCATTACCTATCTCCCGTTGCAGTCTGTGGTAGCAAGGCTCACGTAGCAGGGCTACACGTACTCATGCCACTTCAGTTGCAGCTACTCAAAATGTGACCAATTAGAATTTGAACTGGTCGGCCAGCAGCTCGGTTTCCATACGGGTCTTGCGTTTGAAGTAATACACCGGATACAGCCCGGAGATACTCACCGCCAGACCTGTCAGCGTGCACACCATGGCTTCAGAGACACCCGTTGCCATGGAGCGCGCATCCGCCGATCCCAATGCCGCCATCGAGTCAAACACTGCCAGCATGCCGACCACCGTCCCGATCAGCCCCAGCAGCGGGCTCATCGGCACCAGCACCCGCAACACTTGCTGATTCGCATTCATCCCGGAATTCAGGCGCGAAATCATCGCCATCCGAATATGCCGTGAGGCCCAGCTCAGCTTGTTGGGGCGCTGCTGCCACTGCTCCAGCATCTGTGCTGCCTGTTTGGGCAGCACCTTGCTGAAAAACCAGTAACGCTCCAACACGATGGTCCACATCAAGACGCAGGCGAGGAAGATCCAAATAACCACCGGTCCGCCCAACTCCCGCATGTCCAACAAGGCTTCAAACGGGGCAGTGATGAACTCAGGCATTGCCTTTTCCCTCCATCGCTTCAAGACGTTCGGCCAGCAAGCCGGCGCTCTGCTCGTCCAGCGTTTGCACGATGGACTTCGAGATCGTGGCCAGCCAGGCATTCATGAACAGCAAGGGGATGGCAATACTCAAACCTAGCACCGTGGCGATCATGGCCTGCGAGATACCGGCCGCCATCAACTTCGGATCGCTGGAGCCCGACTCGGTAATACTCTGGAAGGTCAAGATCATGCCGATAACGGTACCGATCAATCCCAGCAAGGGACCGGCGGCCACGGCCAGCTTGAGGAAGGATTGGAAGCGCTCCAACACCGGCACTTCCTTGAGCACCGCTTCGGAAATACGCAGCTCCACCACTTCTGCAGACTGTTCCAGTTTCTCGGTATCGGGACCTTTGAAGGTAGCCAGCACACGGCCCAACGGATTGTCGGCAACCGGATCCTTGAGGAACTTGAGCTGATTACGTACCTTGCCGCGTACCATCGACAGGTAGAACAACTGGTAGATGCCCAGAGCGCAACCCACTGCACCGACCACTAGAATGAGGTAACCCACGGCTTCGCCGTGATCGATACGCTCTTTCAACGTCGGACGTTGCGAGTAGATGGACAACAAGGTGCCGCGGGTCGGATCAATAGCCGCATCGACATAACCTGCATCAGCACCTTCCAGTTCCTTGGCCGGTACTTGATAGTCAGCGCCAGGCTGACGAGCCATGATGGTCAACTGCTCCTGGCTGGGAATATAGGCCATGTACTGACCATCAGTGGTGGCACTGAACGGACCCACACGGGTTACTACTGCATCGACTGGTTCACCTGCGGACGACACTGCCTTGGTCTTGAACTTCACGACCTTGCCGGTCTCGGTCATCTCGCGCTGCAACTCAAACCAGAAGCGTTCAAGGTCAGCCATCGACGGCAGGCTCTTGGACTGTGCCAGCTTGGTGGTGAACTCGGCGCGTCCCGGAAATTGCGCACTGATGATGGAATTGTTTACCACCGACGAAAAGTCGTTGGCCACCTGACGCACCACACCGAACATTTCACCGAGGTTGCCGGCGCGCGAATCCAGTTGCGCCTGCATGTCGGTGAGTTTTTTCTCGTTGGAGTCGAACGCAGCAGAGAGCTGCGAACTGCGGCCCTTTTGCTCGGCAAGCTCGGCACGCGCCTCACTCATCATGGCCGATTGCTTATTGCGTTCGGCCAGGAATTTAGCTTCACGCGCGGCATTGGCCTTGGCTTCCGATTCGCGTGCGGTACGGGTTTGTTCCAACAACGCGTCCAAATCACCCGGCGTGGCCGCTTGAGCAACACCCATGCCGACCGATGACAGCATCAGGCCCAGCGACATGCCAAGCGATACAAATGTAGAAAGATATGGGCGCTTCATTAGGTGGCCTCCTTAGGCGCAGCAACGGCAACTTCCAGGAAGTCAGGCGCAGCCTGCTTCTTGGCAACTTTGAGTCCGGCAATCATTGCATCGCGATACGAGTTGTCGGCGACCCACTTCTTGGCAGTGGCGTCCCAATAACCTGTTTCCTTGCCGTCGAGCGTTTGGTACATCAGTGAGATGCGGCCAGCGCGCAGGAATTCCACGGTCTTGTCGTCCACCTTGCCCTGATAAGATTCGATGGTTCGGCCGTACTCCACTTCAATCTGATACGCCTCAACCAAGCGCCGATACTTTTCCGATGTGGAGACATCGGCGCGGCCCATCATTAGTTGCAAATTGGCAATGCGTGTCTTGCGTTCATCAGGCAGGAACGGCACATCGAGCGCGACGAATTTCACCAAGGTGTCGAGCATCTTGTTCATCAGCGGCAAGACTTCCTTCGAGGTGGTCTCGATCTCGGTCAGTTGCTTGGTCATGTCGGTGATCTGCTCTTGCTGCGACTTCACCTGTTCAGCAATCTGATCGTTGTAGGCCTTCAGGCTTTGCGCTTCGCTGACCATCTGCCGATAGTCGGCAACCGCCTTACTGGCCTCGTCATCCAGTTGTTCGACCTTCTTCTGCGAAGCCACGGCAGCCTGCTCGGCTTTGGTCTGCTCGCTGATCGCCGCCTTCACCTTCTCGGGATCAGCCGCCAGCGATCCGGCGGCCACCCAGAACACCGAACTGGTGCATGCCGCCAGTATGGCGGCTCGAATGACTTGTCTATGTGTTGGGCTCATATCTCGCTTTTCCTCGATTCAGTGACGGCGTATTCACACCTGTAACTACTGTTGCTGTTGACTTGCAAAATTCACTCCACATCCAAGAATCTTCCGCTATCAACGTGATGGTTCCGGTAGATGGCCAATGCCCGTGCATCGCACCTACACTCCGCATCACATAAAACATTGGCCACTGCACAAACGTGTATCACCGAGCGCCAATGTCGCACCGTTTCTGCACTTTAAAAACCGGGTCGATTTCGCAGTAAAACCGTGCATTGCACTGATTCAGACGCGGTTGGGTTTTTGCACCCTACCCCGCCGTAGTGGCGGGTTTAAAACCCGCCTGTTTTTTCTTTCTTTCAACAGAGGATCAAGGCGGGTCCGGCCTACATGGATGTAGGTCATGCCAGTATTGTCTGGAACATTTACTGGCCCGCCACTACGAACATCGCTACCTACTACGCAATCGACACGTGAATAAAAAATGCGGCGCATGGACAGTGAGACCATGCGCCGCAAAAACCGGGCTACCTCAACTAACTCAGGAATACTGAATCAATAAGCTTTGCCCGGCGCACCAAACCCTGTAGGTTGCTGCCGATGTTTGCTTGCTGCTTCATACGCAGCGGCGATCTTGAACAAGGTCGGCTCTGAGAACGGCCGACCGAGGAAGTCGATACCCACCGGCAACTTGGCTGCAATCGGCCCCACCAGACGCGTGCCGCCTGGCGCGCCGGCATCGACCACACGGTCATACACTTCCGTGGTGAAGCCCGCTGGAACCGAGATGGCGGGAAAACCATTGGCGCCCAACAATGTCCACGCTAACGCTGATCGCCCATTGACCGAGGGCTCGGTAGGCGCACCCAGTTTCGGCGCGGGTACATTGCCGGTGGGATAGGTCACCGCATCCAACTTCTGCTCTGCCATGCATTGCAACCCAATCTGCTGCAAAGCAAAGCGCAACTGCATGCGATTACTCAAGTCCAGCGTCTTATCGTTGTACTTGGTTTGCAAACCGCGTTTCTTGTCGGAGAAGCCGGAGCTTTCTTTTACATCGGTATAGAACGTGGACTTATTGATCAAGTCCTCGGTGGTCTTGATGTTGGCATCGCCGCGCTCCTTTAAGTAAGCATCCAATACATAGCGCCCCTCACCCAGGGTGCGTTCGCTGCCCAAGCTACGAATAGTCGGTCCGCCCTCCGGGAATAATGCGCTGTCGTAAGACATGCCGATCAGCAAAGGCATGTGATCGCCAGCCGGTGTGCCATCGGCACTCTTCGGAAACAACTTAGGAAACTGCGCAGTAAATGCTGAGTTGTGCGCCGACGGCGCATATCGATGTACGCAACTTTGAAACAGTGCGCCACCGGGTCCTGGATCAACAATCGTCGCGCCGAGTTTCTTTAGCACGCCAATTTCGCGTTCGATGATGTCGATGCTCTGTTCATCGGCTTTGGTGAACAAGGGCTTGTTCATGAACTCGCGCACCACACCAATGCGCATACCCTTCAGACTGCGCTCGGTAGTGAAGTTCTGATATGGCTTGGTCGGCAGGCGGTCGACTGCAAAAGCGGTCAGTTCGTCCTTGGGGTCATAGCCGGCAATCACATCGAGCACCTTCGCCACGTCCTGCACATTGCGACACATCGGGCCCACCCGATCATTCATGAATGAGGCGCGAATCATGCCGGCACGACTCACCAGCTCTTGTGTTGGCGCCAGCCCCACCACGTTGTTGTTCTTGGCGGGATTGCGCACCGAGGGACCGGACTCTTCGCCAATGGAGCAGGTCACTAAATTAGCGGCCACCGCCGAACCTGAGCCACCGCTGGAGCGCCCAGGACTGCGCTCGGTGTCGTAAGGATTGCAGAACACACCACCGAAGCTGCTGCGATCGCCACCGGCATATTCGCCCATATTGGCCTTGGCCAAGACAATGGCGCCGGCAGCACGCAGACGTTCGACAAACGTTGAATCGGTTGGTGGGCGGTCATTGGCATAGTGTGCGTCCGCACCCGAGGTGGTACGCATATCGCGCGTATCGAATTGATCCTTGATCGCCAACACCATGCCGTGCAATGAACCCACCAGTTTGCCGGTCTTGGCAAACTGCTGGTCTTGCGCCGTTGCGACTTCCAAGGCATCCGGCATGTCGGTCGCGTTATCCACGGCATCGGTCATGGACCGCGCCTTGCGTTCGTCAAAGCCCATCGTCTTGCGCGTGGCCGGACGCAAATTCAACGTAGACAAGGCATTAATCTGTCCGGCATTGGCCATGGTAGTGGCTGGACCCAAGATACCCTGCGGCAGATTCGCGCATTGGCCGTTGTAGGCCTTGATGCGTTGCAGATACAAGTTCACCAACTCCACCGTGGTGAGTTGCTTTGTCTGCAATGCCTTCTGGATTTGTTCCAGCGTCGCTTCTTCAACGTGGAACGTCGTGTTTGCCTGCGCAGTGGTGCTGGCAAGCGCAGCCGTAAGCGACAGACACATAGCCAAGCGTTGAGCATAGACAGATAACTTCATGAAACCCCCTCTAGATGCAATGCTGCTTAGTTAAGGCGCTTGGTGCAACGCTGAAGACGGGCGGACACACAGGTCCGCCCCTACAAAAACATGCTTCCGACGTAGGGGCGGACCTGTGCCCCCCGCCGGGGGCTCCGAAGCATCCTGTCCGCCCTGCTGCTCCCGGATCGCAGCGATTTCATCTTAACTAAGCGCCATTGCCTCTAGATGTGTTGGTTATTTCTATCGGGGTGACTCACGAACCACCCCATCCCTAGGGCCGTTCACGAACGGCCCTATTGCCCAGCCGATTATTTCGCCGGCTTGTACCAATAGTCGTTCTTCACGGTCTTGAATACCGACTTGGGAATCATGGAATGAATGCCCTTGGTGAAGTCGACAATCTGCGTGACGTGGAAGTCCACACCGATACTCGACAGCGGCAGCGCTTTGTCGCTGCCAGTCCAGCCGGTGATGTCATTGATGTAAGACACGGTCTCATCCACCGCCTGCTGCATGGCGTTTTCCAGATCCGGGTCCAGGCCAAACGCCATGTAGTGCGTGGGTGTTTCGGCGCGCGGCATTTTCAACGTCTTGCCCTTGTGCAAGATGAACGTCAGCGTGACGGTATTGGCGGTCTCGATCGCCGTGCCGGTAATTTCACCATCGCCTTGCGCTGCATGCGCATCACCGGTGAAGAAACGCCCGCCCGGCGCGAACACCGGCAAGTACAACGTCGTGCCCGCCACCAATGTTTTGCAATCCAGGTTGCCGCCGAACTTGCCCGGCGGAGAGCTGCTGCGATTAGGGCCATCTTCCTCGGGCGGCTGCGTGCCCATCACGCCCATGAATGGACCCAGCGGCACTTCGACACCCGAACCAAACACACCGACATTACGCTTGAGATCGAGAATCGTGATATGCGACGGCGGCCGGACGCCATCCAAGGGTTTGAGGCTGCGGCCGGGACTGGCGCCAGTCGTGCCATAAGGAATACGCGGCACTACCGACAGAATGCGTATCTCCAACGAATCGCCGGGCATCGCGCCTTCCACATTGATGGGCCCAATCAGAAAGTGACCGGTTTTGATATCGGCATAACGCGTGGTCTTTTCCAGCACCTCGATGGATTCCTTGATAGCCGGATTGTCGGCCGTGGTAGGAATGTTGTTCTTCTTCAACCAATCCGCTGGTGACATCTCCGGATTACGCCAACCCGCGCCACCACCGGTGTCGATACGCACCGTCTGGCCCGACTTCATGGTCAAAATCGCAGCTTTCTGTATCGGATAATTTCCGATAGCGGAGTTTTCGGGAGTAAGGCGTAGGTGGTGATCGAACATCGGTTCGGCGGCCATGGCACTCAGCGAGCACAGACTGAGTAGCGTCAGCAGCGATGCGCCTGCGGGAGACTTGGGCTGAATGGAATAGGAATTCAAGGCAAGACGCATACGCATAGATCGCCCACTGGGTAGTTGTGTTCTACCTCAGACGAGTATCATGGCCCTGCCCCCACCTGCACCGGCACTGGGTGTGTTTGCCGATTTGTTTTGGGGTGTGCTAAAAGACGCTAAGCCATTGATGGGATGAGCAGGGAAAAACAAATGATGCCGATACAACGCGCCATGACGTTTTATAAAGCACCTTTTCGGGTGCCTAAATCTGATAGTTCGGCACTGAATCAGTGAAGGAGAGACAAGCCGATGAACAGGAAGCTCAGACTGATTTCCGTGGCGCTCTTGCTGAGCGCACTCGTCTCCGCCTCTGCAATAGCACAGCAAGAGCACAAGTGGCAGCTTACCGAGGTCGCAGGAAACAAGATTACTTGGTCCTGTGTGGGCGAGGGCCAGCCAATGGTGGTTCTCGTCGCTGGCGGTGGGCTCACAGCGCACGATTCGTTCGGTAGGATCTATCATTCATACGACGGACCTGGCCGCCTCTGTATGTATGACAGGGCTAGTTTAGGCGAGAGCAAGTTCTCCGAACCCAAGACACGCACGCTCGAGCAGTTAGTCGATGAGTTGCACGGTGTAGTTGCGGCGAACGCTTGGGGCGACGCCGCTCTCGTCGCTCATTCCTTTGGCGGATTCATTGCGCGGGCATACGCACAAAAGTACCCGAAGGAGGTGCGCGGAATTCTATTCCTCGATGTTGCTCAGGAGGACTGGCTGCCGAGACTCAAAGCTAAGATGAGCGGTAGCGACTGGGCGATCATGGAGCGCATCCTCGCGTGGAACGAACGGACCTTTCACGAGGACTACTTTCAGGCGCAGGAGGCGGTTCGCGGTATAAAGCTACCGAGCGGCCTTCCGATTACCGTGCTGTCTCGAGGGATACCGCATACGCGTATACGACTTGAGCGAATGAGTTACGAAGGAGTCGATCTGTACGAGAACGAACACAATGCTCTGCAGTCGAAGATCGCCGAGTTGTCATCGAACTCGGAGCACCGCATCGCGCGCTACTCGTCACACGTATTCAACGATTACGATCCGTGGATCGTGCTCGAAGAGATAAAACTCCTTATCAAGCGTTTACCTGAGAAGCGGAACCAATGAAGAATCTGAGCGGCCGGTGACATAGGTAACAAAATAGTCGTGAGACATGGGTAACACTCAGTCATGTCTAATCAAGCGACCATAAGCATCTTCGATGCGTAAGTGTTTCTCTAGCAGGCGTCCGAGTTTGAGCCGACCCAGATAAACATTCCAGATGCCGTCATCAATTTCTTCCAGACCAATATATTCCCGAGCGCAGGTGGTGGAAACTTTTATCCACTCGTGGTTCCACCGAATGCCGCCATTGTCGCTCACTAAGCGTACTTCGAAGCGATCAGGATAGTCCAGGCGCGGCAGCCTATCCGGCATAGCTCGAGAGGAAGGCTCATACACGCTCGCAGGAGTTTGCATATCGAGCGCTTCGTGCGGTCGTTCGTGATTGAACTCGTGGCGGAAGTGATCGAACTTGTGTTGTTGTCCGCGCAGACCAAACGCTGGCGGACGAGTTGCTTCGGCTTTGAGCGTGCGATGCATGCGTTCGTGTCGGCCGTTCTGTTGCGGCTTTCCGGGTTCGATGAGCTCGGGCATGATGCCCAAGTGAATCCACCACGCCGAGAGTGTCGACAGTCGTGCGAGGGTGTTAGTAGCGAAGGGCACGCCGTTGTCGCTGCGTATCCGTTCGGGCAGCCCGTACTCTTTGAAGATGCGCGTAAACGCGGCCTTCGTAGGCAGTACCGCGGTGCTGTGCAATCCGCGGCAGTCGAATAGAAAACGACTGAACCCGTCGGTAGCGGTGAGCGGATAACAGTATTGACCATTACCCATACGGAACTGCCCTTTGAAATCGACACACCACACTTGATTCGGCGCAAGGATCAGCGAGGTCGGCTTGCCTGGATGACCAATCTTGCGACGCTTGGGCTGCTTGCGAATCATCCCATGACGGTTAAGAATGTCGTACGCGGTTGCACGATGCGGCAGCACCCACTGAGGATGGCGGCTATGCAGAACATGGAGCAGCTTTTTAGCACCCCACGTGGGGTGCCGATATCGAAGCTCGACAATCGCATTCACCACCTGCGGCGCAATCGCGCGTGGATAGCTACGCGGTCGGCGCGACTCTTCTTCCAATCCTGCGGGTCCGTGCCGCACGTACCGATCAATCCACTTGTAACCGGTTTTACGCGAGATGCGATATTCGATACACAGGTCCGTGATCGAGCGAGTGCCGCGCAGAAAGTCGGCGACAAACAATGTTCTCTGTTGCATAGGCGAGGTCTGACTCCACGGCATGGGACACCTCCTATCGAGGTATCCAGTATGGATAAACTGTTACCTATGTCTCCCGACTTTTTTGTAACCTATGTACCCCGACCGTACCCCGGCTGGTGGCTAACAGGCCGCTGCATCCGACCGCCTGCGGCGTCGGCTGAGCGGCGGCGTTATGCAACTCAAGGCACGGGAACATGAAGCGTGAGATGGAAACGATGGAGCGCTGTGCAACTTGTGGCGTGGTCAACATCATTTGCTTCTGGGGAGACATGCCCGAAAGGCAATGGAAGAGGCCTACGCTCTTTTTTACTTCGTTAGCGTCCCTAGTTGGTGGCATATATTTATTTCGTATTTCCGAGCATCCTTCGTCTCAAGATTCAGTAATCATCGGGTTCGCTCTAGTCTTTGCGGCAATACTCCTATTAGGGCTTATCGTGGCTGTGGTCGGGTGTGATCGTTGCGTTGCGAGGATGTGCGGTGATATTTGAGAAGCATAACAAGCCGCTGGTTCCGACTCGCAAAAGCGAGGCGCTTTTGCTCGCCGCACAGCGGCAGCGTTGGGCCCGCAATCATTTTGGAGATCAGTTGATGCTAAATCGGTTTTTCGCGACGCAGCGTTCACTAGTGTTGCTACTCATGCTTCCGGTTTTGCTCAGCGGCCGCGCCATGGCGTCGCCTTATGAGTACGAGATCAAGCCGGTGAGTTACAAAAATCTCGTTGCGACTTTGTACCTTCCTAAGATGAAAGGAAAAGCTCCGGTTGTTGTGGCCTTTGGAGGCTCTGATGGCGGCATGAACTTTGGCGATGCGAACGGCAAAATGATAGCTCCACACGGGATCGCGGTTCTGGCTCTTGCATATTTCAAAGCAGGCGACTTGCCTCCTACGCTTGACGACATCCCAATGGAGTACTTTGTGCACTCCCTCGATTACCTCAAGTCGGAACCAGCAGTCGACAA
>JANMSB010000288.1:0-7852 GCA_031388915.1 Pseudomonadota bacterium
GCACTGCTTCAGTCGATCCTTGAGCTTGCCATCATCCATGCCTTCGACGAGGAAGAACGGGCGAGGACCGAGTTGCACACTGGCATCGGGCTTCTTGTTGCCATAGGCGTCGTAGGCATCGTCGCCGCTTTGCCACTGGCCCTTTAGTTGTTGCGCGTTAACGCCGGCGTCTTGCGCCACTGCGCATCCCATGCCACCTAGCGCACTTAACGCGATAACCAAGCCCAGAACTGATTGATGCACACGCATGAGAACCTCCGTCTTAAAATCGTGAATGCCAGTGATTCGAGTCGAGACAAGCCGACTTGCTTGACATAGTGCCGGGTGGTGTTTGCCGCTTGATGGCGGATTCATGTCCTGTAGATGACGGCACACAGGGGCGTATCGGACCCGACGGCAGTGCAGGGTACAGAGCGCGATAAAATCTTTGCCTTCCGTCGCGCGTTGATGGAGCTGGAGAATCGCATCAAGGTGTTTGTGAATCTGCCGCTGCGTTCACTGGACCGCATCAAGATTCAGCATCACATGGACAAGATCGGCGATATCCGCATTATTCCGGCGGAGTAGGGGCTCTAAGGACAAGACCACTTGGTTAAGATGAAATCGCTGCGACCCGGCAGCAGAAGGGCGGACACACAGGTCCGCCCCTACGTCGGATCCCAGGTTTTGTAGGGGCGGACCTGTGTGTCCGCCCATTGTGATCTCCGTTGTAGTGAATCAGCCGCGGCGACGCGCCATCATCGGTACCAGCAGGCCCAGACCACTCATCAGCATCCATGCTGCACCTGGCAAAGGTACCGGTGTCAGCGCGAACAGCTGCGATGGCGCCGCGCCCGCGTTCTCGGCAACCAGGTAAATGACGCCGTTCTCGTCGATGGTCACGCCTTCAATCGCCTGGGTTGTCAGTCCGCTGAAATTAAAGCTGCTGATCACGGCGCCGGTCACAGGGTCGACCTCCGCCAACAACTTCGAGTCCAGGCTCAGCAGCAGCAGATTGTCGGCGGCATCGGTGCCCGCCAGGGAATCCACTGCTGAGAGCGCCTGTATGTCTGACAGACTGTTCATGCCGAACAGGCTGGTGGATCCGCTGAACAACGTGGTTGAGCTCGCGGTGCCGCCACCGACGGCAAAGTTGAGCGTTGCCTGGCGTAGCTGAACGGGATTGTCCTGTTTCACACTGTAGAAGGTGCCGCTGACCGGATCGAAGCTGATGCCTTCGGTACCCACATTGCCCACGCTCGTGGCGTTGCCAGTGATGGCAACCTTGGGCTGATCGTTGAGCATTAGTGTACTGCCGGCGGCGTAGGTGAACTGATAGGCCATCTGTGGGCGTTCATCGACCACCACCAGTTTGCCGCCACCGAGATAGGTCAGACCTTCTGCATCGTTGTTGCTGCTGCCGGTGCCGGTCCAGTTGAAGTTCATGCTGCCCAGTGTTTGCCCCGTGCGGCTGATCTCCACGACGCCCAGCCCTTCGTCACCGACGAAGAACAGACTGCCGCGGTCGCGAGCATAGGTAACGGCAGAGGCTTCGAGGCCCACGCCGCCCAGTGTATCCAGGGCATAGCTACCGGTTACTTGATAGCTGCCGAGATTGATTGACGCTGCCTGCGCTGCGCCGACACATGCCGTGATACTCAGCGCGGCGATGAGTCGTTTAATGGATTGTTTGATGTACATGATTTTTCCTCATACTTAAAGAAGCGCACGCGCCTGCTAGGCAGGAGCGTGACACTGGCAGGCAGCCTCACCGGTAGGCGAGGTTGCTGCAACGATTCAGGCCAATGCCGCCTTGCGACGACGGCTCAAGCCGACCAAGCCGACCAGGCCGGAGATCATCAGCGGCAATGCGGCCGGTACGGGCACGGTTGTGACGGTGAAGGCGGTGGTGTTGGGTACGAAGGATGCGCCGTCGCCACCGACGTTGATGGTCCAGTTGCTGCTGTCGTTGACCATTGCCGCATACAGCGAGAATGCACCCAAACCGCTGCGCGGACCCGTGTAGCCGGCGAAGTCCGTGCTGGAGGTCAGCGCTAACGCATTGGTGCCTACCGTCAAGCCGGCATTGGTCAAGTTGGTGGTGGTAGCTTCAGTGGTAACACCGCTGAGGAAAGTGGTGGGTGCGTTCGAACTGCTGCCCAAGTATGCGTAGATCGACTCCGCACTGGCACTGGTGCCGGTGTCACCGCTGCCGGTGAGGCTGCCGATAGTTGCGGTGCGCGATGTGCTGTCGGTAGCGCTGAAGCGAACCACCGTGCCGGCGGTGATGCTGCTGCTGCCGGTATCCCAGGTGAATTGGCCTTCGCCGGTGTTCCAACTGCTGCCGTTCCATTCGTCATCACGAAAATAGATGGTGCTATTAGCATCGATGTCCGCCAACGCGACGATGGACCAGCCATCTTCATCGGCATTGAACGACGTAAAGGCAATATCGCCGGTGATCAGCGCGGCATTGGCTGAGGCGGCAGCGAGGCTGAGCGCAATAGCGGCAGCGAGTTTGGGCAATAGGTGACGATTCATGAGTGGGAACTCCAGAAGTTTGGGCACGAGTTGGTATAGCAACGGGGGCGGGATAGCGCTGCGACAAGACCATTCACGTTCATGCTGGGCAGCATGGTCGCCTCGAGTACTCGCTCACACCCTTATCTGGTGCGCTGTTCATGCCTGAATTAAGCCCCGAATAAAGAGCCGTGCTCTTAAACAACCGGTGAAGCCCGTCGCCGCCCTCTGACCCTACGCAGTCAACATTGCCCTGACATTACCGCGCGACGCGGTTTGCACGTCGGCAACGTACAGTTGTCATTCATTTCATGCGTTACAAAAGTTTGTAGATCAAATCGGCATCGTTACGTCATTCAGTCAGACAACCTATGTCTGACAAGTGGAGCTGAGTTAATTGAGATGAAATCGCTCGTGCTGCATGCAGCACAACGCGCAATGCACCTGCAATCTGCTGTTTCTAGACTCAGTGGCAGTTCCAATGGCGGTTTGATCGTCAATCCCACTGTCACCGCGTCCTGCGTTTATTCCGAGTCCTGCTGTTCACTATCGAGGCGCTCATGAAGTTGATCCAGATTAATCGTCGATCCGCTGCCGTGGCGATGGCCGTGGTGTCGGCGCTGTCCGCCAATGCTGCACTGGGTGCCGGCAATGTTGTCATGAGCCAGATTTATGGCGGCGGCGGTAACAGCGGCGCAACGCTTACCAATGACTATGTAGAACTGTTCAACCGCAGCAGCAGTCCGGTTAGTCTCACTGGCTGGTGTGTGCAATACGCCAGCGCCACCGGCAATTTCAGCGCCGCCAACACTACCAATCTCAGCGGCACGATTGCGGCAGGCGGATACTACCTGGTGCAACTTGCTGCAGGCGCGGGCGGTACACAGACGTTACCTACGCCGGATGCAACGGGTGGCCTGGCATTGGCTTCGGGTGCGGGCAAACTGGTGTTGCTCAACACCAATTGCAGTACGGTATTCGGTGCCGGCGAAGCGTTGACCGATGCACGTGTCGCGGACTTTGTCGGCTATGGCAGTACCGCTTCACGTTTTGAAGGTGCTGGCGCCACCGCAACACTGACTAACACGCTGGCCGCATTCCGCCGAGATGCGGGCTGCACGGATGGCGACAGCAATGTTGCCGATTTCACCACTGCCTCACCGGTGCCGCGCAACAGCAGCACGGCCATTAACACTTGCAGCGGTGGCGGTGGTGGCGGCGTCAGTCTGCGCATTCGCGAAATTCAGGGCAGCACGCATCTCTCCGCTCACGCTGGCGACACAATCGTGGATGTGCCCGGTATCGTGACGGCAGTCAGCAGCAATGGCTTCTTTATGCAGGACGCAACGCCTGATGCTGATGTTGCGACCTCCGAAGGCATTTTCGTATTCACCAGTAACGCACCCGCCGTGCAGGTGGGTGATGCGGTGCTGGTCAGCGCTACGGTCAATGAATATCGCCCCGGTGGCAGTGGTGGTACCAACAATCTCACCATTACTGAATTGGTTGGCCCCACGCTCGTTGTGCAGTCCAGCGGCAACGCGCTGCCTGCGGCCGTCATCATCGGCAGTGGTGGTCGTATTCCACCTGCGCAGATCATCGACAACGACTCCACCGATAGCGTGGAGAATTCAGGTAGCTTCGATGCGACCACCGATGGCATCGATTTCTACGAAAGCCTGGAAGGCATGCGCGTGCAGCTCAACAACGCAGTGGCGGTGGGTCCGACCAGCGACTTCGGCGAGATTCCGGTGGTTGGCGATAACGGCAGTCTGGCCGGTGTACGCAGCGCCCGTGGTGGGTTGGTTATTGCCAACACCGACTTCAATCCAGAGCGCGTCATCGTCGATAACACACTGGCAGCTACGCCCACAGTCAATGTCGGTGACACCGCCACCAGCATCGTGGGCGTGATGGACTACAGTTTCGGCAACTTCAAATTGTTGGCGGCCACCGCGCCGCTGTTCAGCAACAACGGTCTGAGCGCGGAAGTGACCAACGTCGCGCTCAGCAAGCAACTGAGCATCGCCTCCTTCAATGTTGAAAATCTTGATCCCAGTGATGGCGCTGCCAAGTTCAATGCCTTGGCCAGCCAAGTGGTCAGCAACTTGCGCTCGCCGGACATCGTGGCCTTGATGGAAATACAGGACAGCAACGGCGCCACCAATGATGCAGTGGTTAGCGCCGATACGACCTTTAGTACCCTCATTGCGGCGATTGCCGCAGCAGGTGGACCCACCTACCAGTTCCGGCAGATCAATCCGATGGATGATCAGGATGGCGGTGAACCCGGCGGCAATATTCGCGTGGGCTACTTGTTCAATCCGGCACGGGTCAGCTTTGTCGATCGCATGGGCGGCACCTCGACCACTGCCGTGAGCGTGGTGGCGGGTAGTAACGGCGCGGAGTTGTCAGTGAGTCCAGGGCGCATCAATCCAACCCACGCTGCGTTCAACAATAGCCGCAAGCCCTTGGCAGGCGAGTTCGTGTTCAACGGCCACAAGCTGTTCTTGATTGCCAATCACTTCAACTCTAAAGGGGGCGATGAACCGCTATTTGGTCACCAGCAGCCGCCGGTGCGCAGCTCGGAAATTCAGCGCACCGCCCAGGCAAGCATCGTCGCGAACTTTGTGCAAACACTGCAAGCCGCGCAGGCTGATGCCAAGATTGTAGTGTTGGGCGACTTGAACGACTTCGAGTTCTCCGACACGCTGACCATTGTGAAAAATGCCGGTATGGTGGATTTGGTGGAAACGCTGCCCGCCAGCGAACGCTACACCTATGTGTTCGATGGCAACTCGCAAGTGCTGGATCACATTCTAGTGAGCAACTCTCTGCATAGCGTTGCCGCGTCGCAGTACGACGTCGTGCACGTCAACAGCGAATTCGCTGCGCAGGTGAGCGATCACGAGCCGGAAGTCGTGCGTCTTACGTTAGCGCCCAGCGATGTCAGCGCACAGGTCAGTGTGTATCGCTCCGGCCTGGTCTTCAATCGTAGTACCCAGACTTACAACGGCACGCTGCAATTGACCAACAACGGCGCAGCCATCAATGGCCCGATTCAGGTGCGTATTGAAGGCCTGCCTGCGGGCGTTACGCTGGCCAATGCAATGGGTAACGACAGCGGCTTTGCCTACGTCACGGCCGGCAGTTCAACCCTGACCGCAGGCGCGCAGTTATCGGTACCGGTGCGCTTCAACAATCCCGGCAAGTTGTCCTTCACGTACACGGCGCGGGTACTGACCGGCCACTTCTAACTTAGGGGTGATCTGATGTACTTGTCATTTCGAACACAGTGAGAAATCCTTCTTTTCTGCATATGCACAAGATAAAGCACCTGCAATATTTCTCCCTTCGGTCGAAATGACAGCCGTGGGTTATTCAGACCTTCCTTAGCAATCGAGAGTCTCCATCATGAATTTTTTGAATCCCACTCGGCTGGTCGCTGCTCTGAGCCTGTTGCTGAGCCTGTCAACCGCACACGCCGCCATGCTGTATCACGTCAGCGTTGATACCAGTGCGGTGAACGCCAGCAGCGGTTATATCGACTTGCAATTTAACCCAGGTGATTCGAGTGCGCCTGCTGCAACGGCATTGTTGTCGGGCTTTGGCGGCAGCATCACGCTGTTACCCACGGTGACGACTGACGGCGCGGTGACAGGCGTGTTGCCCGGCAGCTTGACGTTCGCCAACAGCACGGCTTTCAACGATGTGTTTCAGTCGGTGTTGTTCGGCAGCAACTTTAGCTTCGACATCAGCTTTGACGGCGATTTTCTGAACGCCAGCGGCAGCACCGGCACCAGCTTTGTAGTGGGCCTGTACGCGGCTGATGGTATGACTTCGCTGTTGACCACCGACCTCAACGGCACAGTGCTAACCTCCGAACTGGTACCCGGCGGCGTGGTGACCCACACGACGTTTGCAGCGGACGTGCTGGGCAGTCCATCAGTCGTTGCGGTGACGCCGGTGCCGTTACCTGCAGGCGTGTGGCTGTTGCTGAGTGGCCTGAGCGTATTGCCGTGGTGGCGTAAGCGCAGGGTTTGAGCGTGAAGCGGCTTCACCGTGTGGTCCGGCTAATTAAGTCGGACCTCTCTGGCGTCATCGTCATTGGCGCTTAGCGTTTGCGCCGCCGGGTGAACACAATTTCCGGCTTAGCCATGCGCATAATTTCGTCCATGCTCAGGCCGCGCGCTTGCTGCATTTCAACGAAAGCATCCATTGCCTCCAGATGGTTTTTGTAAATAGTCAGCGCTGCTTCGAACAGCTCATCCACACCACGAAACTCGCGGCGCAACCCACAGGACTCAACAAAGTCATAGGTGGCCGGATCCAAGGTGATGGTCAGGGGAACCCGGCTATGCCGGCTTACGGATCGAGTCGGTGCGCGCATTGAGGCTGACTCTGTTGTTGGCAATTTCGTATTTGCAGCTTGTTAGCATCTTACTGTGACAATTTCGGTATTGTTGATAGTAGCAACAACACCTTGATCTTGTATCAGTGCGATCCAGCGGGCAGATTGCTCAGCTGGGTGTTATCCGATGCGGGTTTGTTGGCGTTGTAATGCATTGGATCGCTCAAGCGCATCCGCCGTAAAAGCGCTGTCACGAAGGCGGGATAAGCTCGGCTGAAAGTGGTGGTGCACAGCGATGAGGTGGCGGCATGATTGACTTGGAAACCAAGATGACCGCATTGGAGATGCAGTGGCGCGCAGCAGATGATCTACTGCGCGCGGCGCGCGCGGAAGTGGTGGCGAATGAACAGGAGCCTGCTGCCGTGATTAGTGCAATACGCAAACGCATAGAACGTGCGGAACAGGCAAAGCAAATGATCATGAATAAAATTGCCGCACTCGAAGACGAAATCGATGCCTCGGGTTAAGTGGTTTTAAATTGATTGCTGTCAGCCTGCCACGGGTGCTTGTAGCAGGCGTCCTGCTCAGGGCGCCGTAGCGTCGCTCTGAGCAGGGGACTTCGAAGCATCGTTGGCAATCTGACGCAAGGCCACTACCGCTTCAGGCCGCGTAGGCTGCGTCAGCATCAACTCCGTAAGCAGTGCCCGCGCACCGGAGGCATCGGTTCGCGCAAGCACGGTCGCCATGCGAACCAACGGGTCGTAGGCAGGGCGGAAGTCCGGGCTGATGCGCAATACGGACAGCAGCGGCTCACGCACCTGTGCGAGCATGCCCTGTACATCCGCCACGGGTCGTACGTCTCGACCCGATTCGATAAAGCGATCCCGCGCCACCCAGTACGCAGCTAAGCGATTCGATAAGGTCTCGTCGGATCCTATCGCGTCGGGCCCTATCTCATCGGGCAGCGGAGCGATCAGTTCCGTCGATTCAATGGAAAATTCT
>JANMSB010000293.1:0-9816 GCA_031388915.1 Pseudomonadota bacterium
ACATCGCACTGCACGCGGCACCTGTGCGGTCCACGGGCGGATGGCGTGAATGTGCTGGCCGAAAAATCCGACTGGCTTCCAATCCGATAACACGTGTTGCAGTTGCCCGTGCTGCAACGCATCCGATGCGGTGAAGTCGGGCAGCAAAGCAATGCCGAGTCCGCCGAGCGCGGCTTCGCGCAATACCTCACTGTTGTTGGCGCGCAGTGGGCCGGTAACGGGCACGCTGATGCGTTCGCTTTTCTTGCGACCGCGTGTTTTTTCGAATGACCAGGTGCGGTCGAGATCGCGCAGGTACATCAGGCAATCATGATCGGCGAGCGCCGATGGATGGTTTGGTGTGCCACGTTGTTGCAGGTAGCTTTGACTGGCGACCAGTATCGAACGTGTTTCGCATAGTGGCCATGCCACGTAGGTGTCGGGTGGCTTGTCGGTGTGGCGGATGGATAGATCGAAGCCTTCTTGCGCGAGGTTGATTAGGCGATCCGATAGATCGAGTTCCAGCCGGACCTCGGGATACTGCAACAGGAAGGCCGGTAACGCAGGCGCAATCACTTGGCGACCCAACGCAACCGGCGCGGTCACCCGTACCAATCCGCGCGGCGCGCCGGCCAGATCCTTCACGTGACTGAAGCTTTCAGCAATACGAGCAAACGAGGCTTCGATGTCCTGCGCCAGGCGCGATCCAGCTTCGGTCAGCACGACTGATCGTGTAGTGCGGCGCACCAACGGCACACCTGCCGATTTTTCCAGCTCGTTGATGCGCGCGCTTACCGAGGCCTTGGACACGCCAAGTCGTTGCGCCGTCTGGGTAAAGCTTTGGGTCTGCGCCAGTACGGTGAGCAGGTGTAGATCGGGTAAAACGGGGCCCAGTTCGCGTTGCATAGCCAGAATTCTCATTGTTCAGGATAGTGAACAATGTAGTCAGTTATTACGCATTGCGCCAGTGGCCTGCGCTTCCTAGACTGCCCGCCATCGAGAGTTCGCCATTACTACTTAAATGAGAGGTCCACCTATGGACGGTTCAAAGCTCAGCATTCAGTACCCCATCACCGGCACTATTCAACACTGGATCGGCGGCAAGGTGAGCAATAGCACCAGCGGTCGTTCGCAGGATGTATTCAATCCAGCCACCGGCGAAGCAGCTCGCAAGGTTGCGCTGGCCAGCGTTGAAGAAGTCAACGCGGCCGTGGCCAGCGCCAAGGCGATTGCGCCGAAGTGGGCAGACACCTCGCCGCTGCGTCGCGCACGCATCATGAACAACTTCCTGAATCTGATGAATAAACATCGCGATCAACTCGCGGCGATCATCACCAGCGAACACGGCAAGGTGTTTACCGATGCGCAGGGCGAAGTCTCGCGCGGCATCGACATCATCGAATTCGCCTGTGGCGTGCCTAATCTGTTGAAGACTGATTTCACTGATCAGGTATCGACCGGCATGGATAACTGGGTGTTGCGGCAGCCGCTGGGTGTGGTGGCTGGCATTACGCCGTTCAACTTCCCGTGCATGGTGCCGTGCTGGATGTTCCCGATGGCGATTGCCACCGGCAACACCTTCATCCTCAAGCCCAGCGAGCGCGATCCGTCCGCTGCGCTGTACATGGCTGAGCTGTTCAAACAAGCGGGCCTGCCGGACGGTGTGTTCAACGTCGTGCAGGGCGACAAAGTGGCTGTGGATGCGTTGCTTGAACATCCGGACGTCAAGGCAGTGAGTTTTGTCGGCTCGACGCCGATTGCGCATTACATCTATCAGCGTGGCGCGGCGATGGGTAAGCGTGCTCAGGCCTTGGGTGGCGCGAAGAACCATATGGTGGTGATGCCGGATGCCGACCTTGATCAAGCTGTAGATGGTTTGATCGGCGCGGCGTATGGCTCGGCCGGCGAACGTTGCATGGCGATTTCAGTGGCGGTGCTGGTGGGCGATGTTGCCGACAAGATCATCCCCAAGCTCGCCGAACGTGCGCGTCAGCTTATAGTGAAAGACGGCATGGAGCTGGATTCCGAGATGGGTCCGATCGTCACCGGTCAGGCGCTGGATCGCATCAAGGGTTATATCGATGATGGCGTAAAGAGCGGCGCGAAGTTGCTGGTCGATGGTCGCGTCGGTGCGGACGGCAAGCCGTTCACCGTGCCGGGCCGCGAGAAAGGCTACTGGATCGGCGGCACGTTGTTCGACAACGTCACCACCGACATGCGCATTTACAAGGAAGAGATTTTCGGACCGGTGCTGTCCTGCGTGCGCGTGAAAGACTTCGCTGAAGCGGTGAACCTGATTAACGCTCACGAGTTTGGTAACGGCGTGTCCTGCTACACCCGCGATGGCCATGTGGCACGCGAGTTTGGTCGTCGCATCGAAGTCGGCATGGTGGGCATCAACGTGCCGATCCCGGTGCCGATGGCATGGCACGGCTTCGGCGGCTGGAAGAAGAGCCTGTTCGGCGACATGCATGCCTACGGCAATGAAGGCGTACGCTTCTACACCAAGCAGAAGTCGATCATGCAGCGTTGGCCCGAGAGCATCGAGAAGGGTGCTGAGTTTGTGATGCCGACGTCGAAGTAATCGGGTCGAAGTAATTGTTGATAGGCTGGAATCCAGACGAAGAGGGCGGACACACAGGTCCGCCCCTACCAACTGGATCCGCGTAGGGGCGGACCTGTGCCCCCCGCCGGGGGTTCCGAAGCATCCTGTCCGCCCTGCTTCAGCATCGCACCAAGCGCCTAACTAAGCAGCGTTCTCCCTAACCTAGCCGAACGGCCCATAGCGTCCCGCTACCAATCGGTTATTTTGTAGTTCACTGGCAGCGTTGCAGAGTCAGCAACGGCTTTGCCATCGCGTTCGGCGGGCAGAAATCTCATGCTTTCGTATAGCTCGAGCGCGGCAGCATCCAGCGCCTTGAATCCGGACGAGCCGACAATCCTGGCGCCCGTGGCGCAACCTGTCTCATCCACATTGATGACTATTTTGATGGTGCCTTCCTCGTGCCGCCTTCGGCTTGCGGCAGGGTAGTTGTCCGGAAGTGCGTCCGCGTTAGGTGCAAAGGCCACTTTTTGAGTGCCAGACGTTTTCTCGCTGGGTGCTGGACAGGCAGATTTGCGGGAAGAAAAAGCTCCCGTGAATGATGGCGCCAGTGTAGAGACGATGGTCTTGCGTTCGGCAAGGTAGGCTTCGGTTAACGCATTGGCCTGTGTCGCCCACTCTGCGCTCGGCGCACCTTTCAGCAAGCTAGATAATTTTGCTTCCAATGCCTTGATTTCAGCGCTGTGTGCAGTGCCGGGGTCCAAGTGGTTGGCTTCAAGAAAGGCACTCCACACCTCCCGATTTGTGTTCAAGCGTTGAACCAAAGGCCAGTAGGCTTCCAGCGCATCCGAGTGCTTCTTTGCTTCTACCCAGGTTTGATACCCCTCGGCTGTCGCGCCCGTAGTCTGCGCCATTGTCTGTTCCATCGGTTGAGTTACGAACTCGCGGATATCCTGCGCAAGAGTTCGTCCACGACTATCTATGCCATATCCGTCGCTGGTCGCATCAGCAAACTTGAGCATTTGTTGTATCTGCTCTCGGCTCTTTGCTTTGGCATTGTTGATGCTGTCGTCCTGCGCTGTCTTTAAAGGCGCGACTTCCGCTGCTTCGCCCACTTCCAGCACCTTAATTGAACCCAATAGCGCACGGTGTTTGCTCAGCAAGTCGGTGGTGGCGGGGCTGCCTTCCAGCCCCAGTGTCAGGCCATACACCAAGTCCGGCGAGATCTTGCCGGTCGTTTTTCCTGGTGCATCAATCGCGCTGGAGACGACAAAGGTTTCGGTTGTTTCACGAGATGTCTGCGAGTCATACGGACTGCGGCGACTCTGTATGGTAGTGAACTTGTTACGCAGATCGATCTTCGCTGTGGGTGGCGCTTGCTTTTGGCGCCACAGCGACACATAGGACTTTTGTTGTGTATCGATGTAAAGCTGTGCGCTACCCACGTCCCACACTACGTGATCCCCATCACGCATAAACCCCATACCCAATGCCAATTCACTGGCTGAGTCGGCCGGCAGCACCGAAGTTGGCACGCTGAGCACAAAGCATTTGGTGCGTAATGTCAGGTCCTTGCCCACTTCAAGCTTGATATCGCTAAAACCAAGCGGCAGCAACGCACGCCGTTTCAAGTGCGCCTGCCATTGCGCAATGGTTCCTGAATACGACACATCGACGTAGTCCACGAGCACATTGCTTTGTGACTTGGCAAAACGCAGTAATGGCGCCGGCGAGTACTGCAACAACGCTGCATATCCATCTGGTGTGGGCAACAACATGCCGACAATGTACGCATCCAGATAGGGTAGCGGCCAAATGCGTTGCTGCCACTTGCGTCCGTAGCGATCAGTATGAATGGAGTCGCTGACTGCTGCGCCCAGAGAGGTCACTCTCACGTTGTCCTGCCCAACTGTCCGGGTGATGTTCAATCCCTTAAGGGCGATGTCCATGAAGCCCTTGCTGTTGCTGTAGAACACGTCGTCAGTTGCCGAATCAGAGCGATGCAACTTCAGCAGTGATAGTCCTCCGTTCGGAATGGCGCCGACACTGACATAGCCATCCCCGGGAAGATCGGCATTTTGATAACCCGGCGAATCGGCTGACCACGTATTGTCTGTTTGTTGAACAATGATGCGCGGCGCAAACTCGGCGTCCAGATCAAACAGCAAGGACTCCGTACCACTGCCCTTGGGAAAGGTTTTTTCATCATAGGTGCGCAGCAGCTCTGACCGTGCCTGCTCACTGTGATGGACAGCAACCTCTTCATAGGCTTTTGAAAACTCAGCCCATCCTAAAGGCAGCTTGAATTCATCCTTATATGTGTAAGTGTGCGTGTTGCGCAGAATCAGAAAGCGCGTCACCAGTCGTTGATCAAAAGTGGCTTTGTCTTCTGGTGCGTCCAATGCTTCCCGAATAGGCAGCGAGTAGTTCAGATTTTCATTGGGTGATTTGCCAATCACGATGCCAATAACTTTGCCGGTGGCGTCGAGCAGCGGGCCGCCGCTGTTACCCGGCGATGCGGCTGCCGAAAAGCGAATCCACTTCCAACGGCCATCTTGATCTTCAGCCGTCTCGGAAGTAAACAAGCCATCGCGGATCACGATGCCGTCACCCAGAGCATTGCCTACCGCTAACACCGGATCATCAACTTGCGGCGTTCGATTGACCTCAAACCCGGTTGGCTGTGGATCTTTTTCGAGTGAAAAAATCGCAAAGTCTTTGAAGTCGGAAAACTTCTTGATCTGCCCGATGCTGTAAACCGCGCCATCGCTGGCACGCAAACTGGGCGGACCGTATTGGCTGTTCACAGCCACGGTAAGAACATGCGCGGCGGTTACATAGGTGTTGTTGCCCAGCGAAAAAGCGGTACCGATGGATTCATAAGCATCGGTGCGTTCGGTATAGGGCAGCAGCTCCAGCGGCAATGGTTTTTCGTATTCGAGTGGATCCAGAATAGGTTTCTTTCGCACCACTTCAAAAGTGGCAGCGCGGATCGCTTTCTGCATTGCCGGTGTGACGCCGGCTTGTGTCGTTACCGCGCTACTGCTTGCTACTACGAGAATCCAGAGCAACCACCTGACAATACGCATCGCTATCCTTTGAACACTGATTATTTTTAGACGTTTGCAATTCTGTGTGACTGGTTGCCGGTATCGAATGTATCAACTATCCGAGGGTGGTGTTACGCACTAACAAAGTAACGCCCCTGTGCGCTGTCCAACATAAACATCGGCGTGGCGTACAACTGGCTCAAGGTCTCGGCGGTGACGATGTCATTGACGTTGCCGTGCAACCATTGACCATTCCCGAACAACAACAGCGCGTGATCGGCAAAGCGCGCGGCCAGGTTGGGGTCGTGCAGGCTCATGATCACCGCGCAGCCGCTGTCGGCTTTATCGCGCAGTAACTTCAACATTTGTAGTTGATGCTGCGGATCAAGATGATTGGTCGGTTCATCAAGAACGAATATCCGTGGTTGCTGCGTCAGCGCAGTGGCGATGGCCAAGCGGCGACGTTCGCCGCCGGACAGGGTTTCGATGTTGCGTTGTTCGAAGTGTTGTAGATCCACTGCCGCCAACGCAGTGCGGGTGATGGCGTAATCCTGTTCGGTTTCCCATTGCCAGAAATCGATATGGGGATGGCGACCGCTGGCGGCGCACTCCAGCACCGTGACGGGAAACGGTTCTTCGATGTCTTGTGCGACGAAGCTGAGTTGTTGCGCTACTTCGCGTCGGGAATAGCGCTGTAGTTCGCGGTCGCCGAGGTACACCTGTCCGGCAGTGGCGGCGCGCAATCCGGCCAGCGTGTGCAAGGTGAGCGACTTGCCCGTGCCGTTACGGCCCAGTACTGCGGTGATGCTGCCCGGTTGCAAGTGCAAGTTGAGCTGCGCCACCAGCACGCAGTCCTGCACGGTGATGTCGAGACCCATACAACGTAGTGAGGGGCAGTGTAGTGTTGGCGTGGCAGATGCGCTCATGGCGTGGTCAGCCACCCGATTTCACGCGCAGTCTTTGGCCCGATGACGACTTGCCGTAATGATTCGGCTTGTTCGGCTTGGGTGTCGGAAACGGCAATGCGGCCCGCCATCAACTCGGCTCGTTCCTGCGGATGACGCGTTTCGCGATCTGGATCGGCATAGCCATCCGGATAGATGGGCTGATTGGTAGCTCGATCGTACTTATCGGTAGCGCCCAGTGTGTGCAACAACTCATGCGCAACGATAACTTGATTGGCGCGCGCCATGCTGGAAGCAGCGAAGCCGTGCGCAATACCGACTAAGCCTTTTTCCAGGCCGGTGGAATGCGGCAGCACCGAGGCTTGCTGTGGATCGTGCAGCAGGACGAACAGCCGAATGGTCGGCGTGGGTCCGGCGGGATCAGGCACGCGCCAGGTGAACCAACGCAGTTTCAAGCTCCACCACATGATGGCGAAACGGCCGCCGCCTTCGGGCGGCAGGGGTGGTGCTTGGTCGAGCCTCGGCGCTAACGTGAAGCGGAGTGGACGTTGCAACGGCAGCTCATAGTGAGCCGCTTCCTCGCTAAAGAACTCGTCCAGTTCACGTACCTTGTCGCTATCCAATTGACGGATGAACTGTTCGGCCGCCGCGCTGCCATCGGCGTTGACTGGGAACAAGGCCACTTGCAATGGGCCATCCCAGTCGCGGCTGTAAACGCGATCCAGCCAGGTATCCAAGGCGACGAACACCAGCACGACCAACAGGAGGGCGATGCGTATTTTGCGGAACATGGGCGCGTCCTTACGGATTCAATCGGGTGCCGTGCCAATCGCCGCCGGCATAGTGGTAGTCGTCCTGTTGCGTCAGGGTGCGCGACCAACGGGCGCGGTCGTGAACTCGTCCGGTCGCCGACACCCACAACTCAATGTGTTCAATCCATAGACGATAGCCGCCCCAGTGTGGTGGGCGCGGCACGCCGACCGCGCCGGTCACGGCTTTAATGGCGAACTTGGCGCTCATCTTGGCGACTTGTGCCACCAAGTGGGCTCGCGAGCTGAGTGGTTGGCTTTGCTCGCTGGCCCAGGCGCCGAGCTGACTGACCAAGGGCCGGTCGCGGAAATACGCATCGCTTTCCGACTCGGGGGATCGCAGGATGGGGCCCTCGATACGCACTTGACGCTCCAGCGAATCCCAGTGGAACACCGCCGCTGCATAAGGATGGGCGCTCAAGGCATGACCCTTGCGCGACTGATAATTGCTGAAGAACACGACGTAACCGTCGGTATCGATCAGGTGTTTGCACAACACGACGCGCGCACTGGGCCGGCCATCGGGGTCGACGGTGGCTAGCGTCATGGCGTCTGGATTGTTCTGGACCTGTTGATGTTTGGCGTGGCGGAACCAGTCGGCGAACATCGGCAGGGGAGTGTCGGGCAACGGTTCGGGCAGGAATTGATTAGTCATGCGTCGTTCGTGAGTTGGTCGCGCCAAGTTGTTTGCATTGGGCGAATGCTTGCTAGTGGTTGGGGTGCTCGGTACAAAGACGGACTGTTTTAATTTTCAGGCGCGCGTGCCACAGGGCGATGTATGAATCTGGAAGATCTGCGACTCAAACTCAATGCTTTGGATGCTCAGTTGCTGGGCATTATCGCCGAGCGCCAAGCGCTGGGTATAGAAATTGCGCGGGTTAAGCGCGCGGCCGGTTTGCCGACCCGTGATTTCCGTCGCGAACGCGAAGTGCTGCTGCGCGCACGCGAAAACGCCGCCCAGCACGGGGTGCCCGGCGATTTGGGTGAAGCGATAATGCGCTTATTGATCCGAGGTTCGTTGACCACCCAAGAACGCGAGCAGGTGGCGGCGCAAGGGCAGGGCTCGGGCCGCACCGCGCTGGTGATCGGCGGCGCCGGCAAGATGGGGCGCTGGTTTGGCAACTTCCTGACTGCGCAGGGCTACCGAGTGACGGTGGCCGATCCCACCGGTGCGATTGCCGGGTTTGATTATTTGGCGGATTGGCGCAGCGATGCGCTCCATCAGGATCTGATTGTGGTGGCGACGCCCATCAACATTGCCAATGACGTGCTGCTGGAATTGGCAGCGCGTAAACCACGCGGCGTGGTGTTCGATTTGGGTTCGCTGAAGACGCCGCTGCGCGCCGGCTTGACGGCGCTGCAAGCGGCGGGAGTGCGGGTGACATCGTTGCACCCCATGTTTGGGCCGGACACCGAGTTGTTAAGCGGCCGCCATGTCATTTTCATCGATCTCGGCCATGCTGAGGCATTGACGATCACTCAAGAACTGTTTGCCTCGACCATGGCCGAACGCACGGTGATGTCGCTAGATGAACACGATCGTTTAATTGCGTATGTACTTGGCCTATCGCATGCGGTGAATATCAGCTTCTTTTCCGCGCTGGCCAATAGCGGCGAGGACGCCAAACGTCTGGCGTCGCTATCCAGCACCACTTACGACGCGCAAATCGACATTGCTGCCAATGTCTCGCGCGAGAGCCCTGAACTTTATTTCGAGATTCAGCATCTGAACGAATACGGGCAAGAGTCGCTAAAAGCATTGCGAATGGCAGTCGAGCAAGTATGCAACACGGTACAGTCTCACGACGCGGCAGGGTTCAAGGCGCTGATGTTGAAGGGGCGCGAATACCTGGCCGGTCGCATCAGGACCAACATCCCCGGGGCGGGCTAGTGGCAGCGCGGGATCTCGAAAGCGAGGTCCTACGCTTGCGCAGGCGTATTGCTGCGCTCACCGATGAAGCTGCCAACAACGAACGGCTGCTGAAGAAAACGCAACAACGCGAGTTGGAGCTGCTGAAGGCCGGTGACCTGTCGCAACTGCTCGAAGTGATTTGTAACCACTTGGCAGTTTCTTATGGACTGGAAATCGTTACGCTGGTGTTGTGGGATCCGAATCATGAGATTCGCCATTTGCTGCTGGGGGCGCAAATCAAGTTGGAAGCGTTTCCCAGAGTGTTTTTTGTCGATGAGATCGCCGGTATCGCGCAGCAATTTCACGCAGGCAAGCAGCCCATCCTGGGTCCGTACCGCGCCGAGCGTCACCGTGGCTTGTTCAAGAACCCTGCGGCGCTGCGCAGCGTAGCCTTGATTCCGTTATGGCAGCAGGATCAATTGCGCGGCTGCGTGTGCTTCGGCAGCCAGGACGCGCAGCGTTTTCACGAGCACCTGGGCACCGACTTTCTGGCGCACATTGGTGTGATCACTGCGTTTGCTATCGATAATGCGTTGAATCGGGCGCGACTGGTGCGCAGCGGATTGACTGACTTTCTCACCGGTTGGCATAACCGTCGCTACTTGCATGAGCGGCTTAA
>JANMSB010000311.1:0-3955 GCA_031388915.1 Pseudomonadota bacterium
CAATAACTACCTGGGCGACTACCTGGCGCTCAGTGAAGCCAAAGCGCGCTACTGTAGAATGCTCGACACCAAGGACTGGGCGGGCTTCGGCAACTTGATGATCGACGAGTTTGTGCTCGACGTCACTGAAGGTTCACAGATACCTGTGATCAAGGGACGCGCTGCAGCCGTGCAGCAGATCCAAGCTTCGATCCTGATCGCGACGACGGTGCACCAGGTTCATTCGCCCGAGATGCAGATCGAAGGCGATACAGCGCGCGTCATCTGGGCCATGCAGGATCGCATTGTGTGGGGACCCGAGCGCGCATCACTTACCGGCTACGGCCACTATCACGAGCGTTGGCTACGACGGAATGGCGAATGGAAAATCGCGTCGCTGCGTCTGACGCGGCTGCATGTTGATTTCCAGCCCGCCGCACGCGCTTAGAACCTGTTCAAAGCTCGCTGAAGGGCGCATTGCGGCGTTAAAACGCCACGAAAAATACTGCGGCTGGCTTCTGTCGAACAGGGCGTTTATTCTTCCTATCCTCCCGACCTGCTCGATGGCAAAGTTTGTGCTTGGGCCCCCGCCAGGCATGCCTCCGGTTTGCCGAAGGTCGGAGCCCCTATTGCGAACACCACAGAGAACCGGCCCATGACGACCCAGCAGCCCACCATCATCTACACCCTGACCGATGAAGCGCCCATGCTGGCGACTTGCGCCTTCCTGCCCATCGTTCGCGCCTTCACGGCGCCGGCCGGCATCCAGGTGGACACCAGCGACATTTCGGTGGCGGGCCGCGTGCTGGGCACGTTTCCCGACTACCTGACGGAAGCACAGCGTGCCCCCGACAACTTGTCCGAGCTGGGTAAGCTGACACTGCAACCCGATGCCAACATCATCAAGCTGCCCAATATCAGCGCCTCGGTGGGGCAGTTGATCACCTGCATCAAGGAGCTGCAGGGCAAGGGCTACGCCATCCCCGACTACCCCGAAAACCCCAAGACCGATGCGGAAAAAGAAATCCGCGCCCGCTACGCCAAGTGCATCGGCAGTGCGGTCAACCCGGTGCTGCGCGAAGGCAACTCCGACCGCCGCGCGCCCAAGGCGGTGAAGGAATACGCGCGCAAGAACCCGCACAGCATGGGCGCATGGAGCCAGGCCTCGCGCTCGCACGTCTCGCATATGCACAGCGGCGATTTCTACCATGGCGAAAAATCCATGACGCTGGACAAGGCGCGTGACGTCAAGATGGAACTCACCGGCCAAAACGGTAAAACCGCCGTGCTCAAACCCAAGGTGTCGCTGAAGGATGGCGAGATCATCGACAGCATGTTCATGAGCAAGAAGGCCCTGGTGGCCTTCTATGAAAAAGAGATTGATGACGCGTACAAGACCGGCGTGATGTTCTCGCTGCATGTGAAAGCCACCATGATGAAGGTCTCGCACCCCATCGTGTTCGGCCACTGCGTGAAGATCTTCTACCGGAAAGCCTTCGAGAAGCACGCCAAGCTGTTCGAGCAACTCGGCGTGAACGTCAACAACGGCATGGCGAACCTGTTCGAGAAGGTCGCTACGCTGCCGCACTCCAAGCGCGACGAAGTCATGAGCGACCTGCACGCCTGTCACGAAGGCCGGCCCGAACTGGCCATGGTGGACTCGGCCAAGGGCATCACCAACTTCCATTCGCCCAACGACATCATCGTCGACGCCTCCATGCCGGCCATGATCCGCAACAGCGGCAAGATGTGGGGCGCCGATGGCCGGTTGAAGGACGTCAAGGCCGTGATGCCCGAGAGCACCTTTGCCCGCATCTACCAGGAGATCATCAACTTCTGCAAATGGCACGGTAACTTCGACCCCAAGACCATGGGCACGGTGCCTAACGTGGGCCTGATGGCTCAACAGGCCGAGGAATACGGCTCGCACGACAAAACGTTTGAGATCACCGAAGACGGAGTGGCCAACATCGTCGACCTGGCCACCGGCGAAGTGCTATTGAGCCAGAACGTGGAAGCAGGCGACATCTGGCGCATGTGCCAGGTCAAGGACGCGCCGATCCGCGACTGGGTGAAGCTGGCCGTGACTCGCGCCCGCAACTCCGGCATGCCCGCCGTGTTTTGGCTGGACTCGTATCGCCCGCATGAGAACGAGGTCATCAAGAAGGTCAAACTGTACCTGAAGGACCACGACACCACCGGCCTGGACATCCAGATCATGTCGCAGGTGCGCGCCATGCGTTACACGCTGGAGCGCGTGATCCGCGGACTGGACACCATCTCAGTGACCGGCAACATCCTGCGCGACTACTTAACCGATCTATTCCCGATCATGGAGCTGGGCACCAGCGCCAAGATGCTGTCCATCGTGCCGCTGATGGCCGGCGGCGGCATGTACGAAACCGGCGCCGGCGGCTCGGCGCCCAAACATGTGCAACAACTGGTGGAAGAAAACCATTTACGCTGGGACTCGCTGGGCGAGTTCCTGGCGCTGGCGGTGAGCCTGGAAGATTTGGGGCTGAAGACCGGCAACGCCAAGGCCAAGCTGCTGGCCAAAACACTGGATGCCGCCACCGGCAAACTACTGGATAACAACAAGTCGCCGTCGCCGCGCACCGGCGAATTGGACAACCGTGGCAGCCAGTTCTACTTGGCGCTGTACTGGGCGCAGGAACTGGCCGCGCAGACGGAAGACACGACCTTGCAGGCGCAGTTCGCGCCGCTCGCCAAGACGCTGACTGAAAACGAACAGACCATCGTCGCAGAACTGGCGGCCGTGCAGGGCAAGCCGGTCGACATCGGCGGCTACTACCTGCCTGACACGGAAAAATGCAGTGCCGTGATGCGACCAAGCGCAACGCTCAACGCTGCGCTGGCCGCTGCGCGCGGCTGACGGCTCGCGCCGCTCACATCTAAGCGCCGCGTGCTGGCGCTTGGGCAGGTTCTTAGAAGAAGCCAGCAACGCCAACCGCAACATGTGGTTCGGCCCGACACCTGACAGGGCAAGCCGATGCGACTCAAAAACAAGATTGCGATTATCACCGGCGCCGCAGGCGGCATGGGCGAGGCTGCTGCGCTGCTGTTTGCCCGCGAAGGCGCGAAAGTAGCCGTTGTCGACGTCAAGCAAGGCGGTGCGGAAGCGACAGCGGCGCGTATCCGTGCGGCAGGCGGTGAGGCCATCGCCATTACCGCCGACATCACCAAGAGCGCCGATGTCATCCGGATTGGTCAGCGCACCGTCGCTGAACTCGGCCTGCCCAACATCTTGTTCAACAACGCCGGGATCGATGCGGAAAACAAGAAGTGGATGCTCGAGGTAACGGAAGAGGAGTTCGACCTGACCGTCATGGTCAACCTCAAGGGCCCGTGGCTGATGATGAAGCACCTGGTGCCGCTGATGATCGAAGCAGGCGGCGGTTCGATCATCAACACCGCCTCGATAGGCGCCTTCGTGAATGCCGGCACGGCCGCTTATTGCGCTTCCAAGGCAGGCGTGGTCGCACTCACCCGGGTTGCTGCAGTGGAACTTGGCACCAAGAACATCCGTGTCAACGCGCTGTGCCCGGGCGCGACCGAAACGCCGATGGCGAAAGAGCAGCGCGCCGAAATGGAAAAGCGGGGCGTAGATACCAAGGCGCTGATCGGACGCATGTCGGTGCTGGGTCGTTTGGCCCTGCCCGAGGAAATGGCGCAAATGGCGCTGTTTCTCGCCAGTGATGAATCCTCCTATGCCACTGGCGCCGCCTTCAACAACGATGGCGGCTGGACCGCGAATGGTGGCATACGGTCCGGCATGTGAGCAGGCACTTCTCATGGAGTCGGGAATTTGACCGCGATAAATAAAACAGTGGCCGCGCAGGAGTGGCGGGATCACTGGCCGGTGGCGGTGGCATGCGTCGCCGGCGTCGCGCTTGGCTCCCTGCACGCTTATTCCATGGGGGTCATGATTGTTCCGCTTGAGGAGGAATTCGGCTGG
>JANMSB010000336.1:0-11753 GCA_031388915.1 Pseudomonadota bacterium
TTCGGTCCAGCGCATTCTCGACATTGATAAAGGTTCGGACTAGCGCGCTGCGTGTAGCGAATACATAACCGCCATCGACACCGACTAACGCGTAGGACGGTGCGGATTCGCTATTCACATCGTTGACTTGAATCCTGCTCAGATAACGAACATCGATACCTGCATGCCAACCGGTCTCAGCGCCCCACGACAGCGCCGCATACGCACTGGAACGCGGCACTGCCGGCAGCGCGTTGCCCGCATTGACGACGGTGGCGGGCACCGTGCAGGGCGCAGCAGTGCAAGTGACATAGCGATCACGCACAGTGGCATCAAGATAGGTATACGCCATCTCAACGTGCCAGCGCTCGGCAAAGCGATTGGAGAATTGCAGCTCGGCGCCCTGACGTTGTGTACGACCGGCATTCGCGTAGGTGGAGCGACCGCCGCTATTGGTAGCCACCACCAATTCATCGCGGGTGCCCACATAGAACACGGCGGCAGATGCATGCGCGTGTTCGCCTACTTTTAATTTGGCGCCGACTTCGGTATTGCGTGAGCTTGCGGCATTCAACGCAAAATTCAAACCGGCACTACCGTTCGGCTGGTAAGCCAGTTCGGCAAAGGTCGGCGTCTCGAAACCACGACCATAAGTTGCGTACACATTCAGTTGCGGCGTAGCGCGCAACAAGATGCCGGCTACCGGCAGTGTCGCACTGTGCTGGGTACGGCCACTGTCATTGGGATTGCTCGTCACAATGTAGCGATCGGCAGATTCAAACTCGATACGACTATGACGCACCCCGGCGAGCGCCGACCAACGAGCAGTGAATTGCACACTGGTTTGCAGGTACTGATCGAAGCTGGTAGCCGTGTTGATCTCATCGCGTCGCAATGCGCCACGCACACCCAAGGTGCTGCCGATGAAATTTTCATAGCCGCGCCGGTGCTGGCGAAGCTGGTCGTAGTTAATGCCAGCAACCGCAGTCACTTCCTTGCCTGCTACTTGGCCGTCATAACTCCATTGCATTTCGCCGCCGCCAAAGTCGCTGCTTAGATCCACCACACCGCCCGAATGGCGTGCATTGGCCTGCGGTGCGCTAGGAATTGCCAGATACTGCTCAATAGAGCGTCGTCCGGTATAAGCCACTGCTTTGAGGCTCTGTGTTGTAGTCAGTGTGCGGGTATAGATCGCGCCGCCCTGGGTTTGATCGACGGACTTGCGGGTATTGAACTGCGTGGCTTCGGGGGTCCCCATGCTGGCGTCGCTCGCGACTTGGCTGGCCGTCAATCCCAGCGGGTCTTGCACATCCGGTGAGGAAAACGAATTCAGCACCAAGCTCAGACGATCATCGTCGCTCAATTGCAGATTGAGCTTACCGTTGAGTGATCGGCGCCGCGCCTCACTGTGATCGCGAAACCCGTCAGTGTAAAACTCAGAGTAGGCAACGTTGTAGTCGGCATCACCATGCTTGCCGTTGGCGCCGACGCTAGCTCGATAGGTGCCGAAACTACCGCCCGCCACACCTGCCGACAACGTGGCGGGAGTTTGGCCATCGACGCTGAAAATCTGGATCACACCGCCGGATGAATTGCCGTACAACGCCGAGAACGGTCCACGCAATACTTCGACTCGCGCAGCGGAAGCCAAATTGAAGTGGGAAATCTGTCCTTGACCATCAGGCTGCGTGGCAGGAATGCCATCAGCGTACAAGCGCACGCCGCGAATACCGAAGGTGGACCGCGCGCCAAAACCGCGAATGGAAATTTGCGTGTCCTGTGCATAGTTCTGCCGGTCCCGAGCTAGTAGTCCCGCGACACTGCCCAGGCCTTCCGACAAATTAACGCCGAGCGTATCGACGTTAAAACGCTTGCCATCCAGGACATCAATCGATGCCGGCACAGCGAAGCTCGGTGTTTCGATGCGGGTGGCGGTAACGGTCACCGCCTCCAGACCATCGCTTACCTCAGCGGCAAGCGAACTCGTCGATCCGCAAATTGCTGGGACAATCCATGCCAGTAATTTTCTGACGGCAGCAGCGGTTGGCGACATGTACATCTTCCAGTGCAACACCCTAGGTCGCGTTATAAGTTCTGATAGTTCGGACCCGAACCACCTTCCGGCGTGGTCCAGGTAATGATCTGGTACGGATCCTTGATGTCGCATGCTTTGCAATGCACGCAGTTGGCAGCGTTAATCTGTAAACGTCGGCCGCTGGCGCCGTCATCCACCATTTCATACACGCCGGCGGGACAAAAATTCTGGCAGGGATTACCGAACTCTTTGGTGCAACGCTCAACGCAGATGGACGTATCAGTTACCTTGAGATGAATCGGCTGCGACTCATCATGCGCATTGCCGGCGAAGAACACCGATGACACGCGATCACGCGGCGGCAAGCTACGATCAACCCAGCCGCGTTCCGGCGATTGGTAATCATCCAACTTGGCCAATGCCGACCAATCACCTGTGTTTTTCAGCGTCCAGGGTGTCTTGCCTTTAAGCACCACTTCTACACCGGCATTCACCATGGCCACATACAAACCGCGTTTGAATGCGGGCTTGAAGTTGCGCACCTGGCGCAACTCACGATGCCCGGCCGAGGCGCGCCAACGTGCATCGAAACCGACACTGCTGCCCTGCTCCGCCAAATGCTCAGCGGCGAGCGTACCGCAGCGAATGGCCTGATGAATACCTTTGATCTTGAACACATTGAGCGTGCCGGCAGCATCGCCGATCAACATCGCCCCGGGCATCTCTAGCTTCGGCAACGATTGATAACCGCCCGCGGCAATGGTGCGCGCACCTGCCGCCACAATCTCGCCGCCTTCCAAAAAAGCCTTGATGCGTGGGTGATGCTTGAATTGCTGAAACACTTCGAAGGGCTTCAAGCGCGGGTCCTGATAATTGAGCCCGACCACATAGCCTACATACACCCGATCATTGTCCAGGTGGTACAGGAAACTGCCGCCGTAGGTATTCACGTCCAAGGGCCAACCGAAGGCATGTTCGATGCGTCCCGGCTGCACGCGACCCGGCGGTAGTTGCCACAGTTCTTTAAAACCCAAGCCGAAGGTAGGTGGGTCTTTGTCCTTGCTCAACTCAAAGCGTGCAATCAGTTGTTTGGTGATAGAGCCACGCGAACCTTCTGCCAGCACCGTAGTGGTCGCCAGTATCTCCACACCCGGTGTGAAGTTCGGTCCTTCGCTGCCGTCTTTATTCAAGCCCATATCGCCGATGCGCACACCGATCACCTGACCTTGCTCATCGAGCAGCGCCTCGGCCGCGGAAAAGCCGGCAAATATATCGATACCCAAATTTTCAGCTTGCTGCGCCATCCAGGGGGTCAGTTGTCCGAGCGAGATGATGAAGTTGCCGTGATTGTTCATCGGCGACAGATTGACCGCCCACTTCGGCAATCTCATCGAACCTTTGCGCGTCATCAGTCGCACATCGTCTTCTGCAGCGGGAACCTTCATCCCCGTGTAATCGCTGCGCCAATTCGGCAGCAATTGTTCCAGAGGCCCTGGTTCCAAGACCGCGCCCGACAAGGAGTGTGAGCCGACTGCGGCAGCCTTCTCCAACACGCAAATGGACAGATCGGACTTCAGTTGTTTTAAGCGTATGGCGCATGACAAGCCCGCCGGACCCGCGCCGACTACCACCACGTCGTATTGCATTTGTTCGCGTTCAGTCATGATTTAACGCCGTACTTTCTATTCAAGTTAATAATTCGAATTACTAATCTGCACAGTTCGTTGCACATACATGCATCACTGGCTGCGCGTCCGCCTCGGTAATAAACAAAGGGCGCAATGAATTGCGCCCCTGCTTCAACAACTTTTTCGTCCGATGCTGGCTACAAGCTGCGCTCCAATTCCGGCAGGATTTGGAACAGATCGCCCACCAGACCGATGTCGGCAACTTCAAAGATCGGTGCTTCGGAATCTTTGTTAATCGCCACAATCGTGCGCGCATCCTTGATGCCGGTGAGATGCTGGATCGCGCCGGAGATGCCCACTGCAATGTACAAGTCCGGCGCAATGATCTTGCCGGTTTGACCGACTTGCAACTCATTAGCGGCATAGCCTGCATCCACGGCGGCGCGTGAAGCACCCACCCCCGCGCCAATCTTGTCGGCCAAACTGAAAATGATTTGGAACTTGTCGGCGCTGCCCAATGCACGACCACCCGACACCACGCGTGCGGCCGATTGCAGATCGGGTCGAGTAGCAGTGGGCTTGGAACGCGACACGAAGCGCGTATGCGTCGGCAACGCAGCGCTAACCGACTGCGATTCAATCGCCGCCGAGCCCGTGCTCGCCACCGGCTGGAACGACGCCACGCGAATAGTCGCCACCAACACTTTGTCGGACGGCGCTTCCACCGTGAGAATGACGTTGCTGGCGTAGATGGGTCGACGGAAGCGATACGCCGACTCAATGGCCATCACGTCGCTGACCTGGCCGACACCCAGCAAGGCCGCCACACGCGGCATGAGATCTTTGCCAAAAGTCGTCGATGGGCCAAACACATGCGTGTAGTGCTTACCCAGCTCAGCAACCTGCGGCGCCAACACGGCCGCCAGCGGTTCCGCATTGGCAGGGCTTTCCACCTTCAGCACGCGCGACACGCCACTGAGCGCGGCGACTTGCGTGGCCACGGCGCCAGCATCCGCCGCCAACACCACGACATCGATAGTGGCGCCCGCAACCGTCGCGGCGCAGCTCACAACTTTCGCCGTGCTGGGATTCAACTTGCCGTCGAGATGTTCGGCAACAATCAGAATTTTGCTCATTACAACACTCCCCGCTGCTTCATCGCGGCAATCAGTTCCGGCACATCTTTCACGACCACACCCTTCTGGCGTGTCGCTGGCGCGGCAAATAGTACGTTCTTAAAGCCAGCGTCGATCGCTACGCCCAAATCAGCGAGCGTCACGGTATCCAAGGGCTTTTTCTTGGCCTTCATGATGTCCGGCAACTTGACGTAGCGCGGCTCGTTCAAACGCAGATCGGTGGTGATCACGGCCGGCAAGTCGATTGCAATGGTCTCCAGACCGGCATCGACTTCGCGCATTACGGTGGCGCTGGCGCCGTCGATCTCGAGCTTGGAAGCGAAGGTGGCCTGTGGCCGACCCCACAATGCCGCCAGCATTTGTCCGGTCTGGCCGTTGTCGTCGTCAATGGCTTGTTTGCCGAGAATCACCAGTTGCGGATTCTCGCGCTCGATCAGTTTGAGAAATACCTGGGCAGCGGTCAGTGGCTCAACCACTGCATCCGACTGGACCAAAATGGCGCGATCCGCGCCCATGGCTAAGCCAGTACGCAACTGTTGTTGCACATCGACCGGACCGATGCTCACCACCACTACTTCGGTGGCCAAGCCGCGCTCTTTGAGCCGCAGCGCTTCTTCCAAGGCGATTTCGTCAAAGGGATTGATGCCCATTTTGACGCCATCGGTCATGACTCCAGAGCCGTCGGGTTTAACGCGCACACGCACGTTATAGTCCACGACTCGTTTCAAGCCGACCAAAATTTTGCTCATAGACGTGCTCTGTTTCGGTAGTTAAGTTGAGATAGTTGCGAAATATAGCGAAATACAGCCAATTACGGACGCTGATCCAGCGGAATGAATTTTTGATCGTCGGGACCGATGTAATTGGCGCTCGGACGAATGATCTTGCCGTCGATGCGTTGCTCGATCACATGTGCCGACCAGCCACTGGTGCGCGCCACCACAAACAGCGGCGTGAACATCGCGGTGGGCACGCCCATGACGTGATACGACACGGCCGAGAACCAGTCGAGGTTCGGGAACATGTTCTTAATTTCTTTCATCACACTCTCCAGGCGCGTGGCGATGTCGTACAACTTCATGTCGCCAGCTTCGGCCGACAGCTTGCGCGCCACTTCCTTGATGACTTGATTACGCGGATCGGAAATGGTGTACACCGGATGTCCGAAGCCGATCACTACTTCTTTGTTCGCTACACGCTGACGAATGTCGGCTTCTGCGGCCTCCGGCGAGTCGTAACGGCTTTGAATGTCGAAGGCCACTTCATTGGCGCCACCGTGCTTGGGACCGCGCAGCGCGCCGATGCCGCCGGTGATGCTGGAATAAATATCCGATCCAGTGCCGGCAATGACACGTGTCGTAAACGTCGAGGCATTGAACTCATGCTCTGCATACAGATTCAGTGACGTGTGCATGGCGCGCACCCACAGCGCAGAAGGCTTCTTGCCATGCAATAGGTGCAGGAAATGACCACCGACAGAATCGTCATCGGTCTCTACCTCGATGCGCTTGCCCGACTGGCTGTAGTGAAACCAGTAGCACAGCATCGAACCAAAGCTGGCGATCAGGCGATCGGCAATGTCACGCGCGCCGGCAAGGTTGTGATCTTCCTTTTCCGGCAGCACACAGCCGAGCACAGATGCGCCGGTACGCAGTACATCCATGGGATGCGCCGCAGCCGGCAGTTGCTCCAGGGCATTCTTCACGGCCATGGGCAGCGCACGCAATGCAATGAGTTTGCTCTTGTACGCCGCAAGCTCAGCGCGATTCGGCAGCTTGCCGTGCACCAGCAGGTAAGCGATCTCTTCAAATTCGCAGCGATCGGCGATGTCCAGAATGTCGTAGCCGCGATAGGCAAGATCATTGCCGCTGCGACCCACGGTGCACAGCGCGGTATTGCCCGCTGTCACGCCAGACAGCGCAACCGACTTCTTGGGTTTGAATCCGCCTGCTTGAGGTTCGCTCGTCATTCAACTCTCCGAATTTCTTTGGCCACAACTTTAGCTATCTTTCTGCGCGCCAGTCATCACACACGCTGCGCCATCTCATCCAAGTCCGCTATGCGACCACCGGCTACTTGGCCTTGCCCGCAGCAAACAAGCTGTCGAGTTTCTGTTCGTAGGAGTGGTAATCAAGGTACTTGTAAAGATCGGCGCGCGTTTGCATGCGATCCACCACATTTTTTTGCGTGCCATCGCGACGGATGGCTTCGTACACGCCCAACGCTGCGGCATTCATGGCGCGATAGGCCGAGCAGCAATGCAGCACGATGTCCACCCCCACCGAGCCCAACTCGTCGCGGGTGTACAGCGGCGTGTGTCCGAATTCGGTGATGTTGGCAAGAATAGGCACCTTCACCGCATCTTTGAATTTGCGATACATGGGCAGTTCGGTCATCGCTTCGGGGAAGATCATGTCGGCGCCAGCTTCAACGCAGGCCATGGCGCGTTCGATGGCTTTGTCGATGCCCTCGACCGCCAGCGCATCGGTGCGCGCCATGATGACGAAGTTGGCATCGGTGCGTGCATCCACCGCCGCTTTGACGCGATCCACCATTTCTTCTTTCGAGACGATTTCCTTGCCGGGACGATGACCGCAACGCTTAGCTTGCACCTGATCTTCGATATGCAAACCCGCAGCGCCAAACTTGACGAAGGAACGCACGGTACGCGCAATGTTAAATGCGCCGCCCCAACCGGTATCGGCGTCAACCAATAACGGCAACGAGCACACCTCGGTAATACGACGAATGTCGGTCAACACATCGTCCATGCTGCTGATGCCCAAATCGGGCATACCCAGCGAATTGGCTGCAACACCGCCACCCGACAGGTAGAGTGCCTGGTAGCCCACGGCCTGGGCCATGCGCGCCGTGTAGGCATTGATGGCTCCCACCACCTGCAACGGCCGTTCGGTTGCAACGGCCTCGCGTAGACGGGCGCCGGGAGAGGAATTAGTGTTCATGCGTAATCCTGACGGTTGCCATGCAAGCATGTGCACAGCGCCGGTAGAAATTCACTGCTAGGGGTCTGCGGAGACCGGCAAGCATAGCGTTCTATGTGCAAATCTGCAAAGACGACCGCGCAGCTTGGACCGCCTTAACCCACTGTTTGAGGGTGTAATGCTGCGCAGCATTGGCAAGAAAACAGCAGGTATCAGGGGCGTTTTTCTCAACCAAGATTGGCCCACGAAGCGATTCAACCGCCCAGGTCGCAGCGAAACGAGCTGGGCGCAGCGCCCGTCCACTTTTTGAAAGCGCGACGGAAGCCGCTGGGTTCGGCAAAACCGAGTTCTCTGACAATGTCGCTGACACTGCGGCGGGTGGCACAGCAAGACGCTCTTGCCGGCGAGTCGGTGCGTCATGCAGTCGCGGCATCCGATAGCGGCGCGTTCGCCCAGGAAATCACCCCGGGAACGATCAAAGACCGTCAAGGCGAATGCGTGATCGACAAGGACGAGACACCTTACGCCTGCGACATCAACAAGATTCCCCGCCTGCGTGCCGCCTTCTCCAAGACAAAGACCGACACTGCCACGACGATTTCGTTGGCGCTGGTTTGATCGCGTGCACACGTCTAGTAGAGCCGACCATCCTTATGCGTAAAACTCCAGTGGCCATCGACATTCGCTGCCTGAATATCGTCGTCGGGATAAAACACCGCGTCGCCCGGCGTGCGGTCGCCTACCTCCAGATACACCACTTCTTCAGTGGTTAGATTCACCAAGTGATGCGCATCGCCGCTGCCGGCGGCGAAGCCTGCACACATGCCGGGCGCAAGCGGCGTCTCGCCGTGATCGGTGACCAATACCGGGTTGCCTTGCAGAACGTACACAAACTCATCCTGCTTGCTGTGCGCATGTCGCAACGCCGAAACCGCGCCGGGCGCCATGTGTACCAAATTAAAGCCAAAGTTGCTCAAGCCAAACAGATCGCCTAACGGGCGTTTCACGCGGCCGACCATGCGGGAGACAAAAGGCTCTGGATAGTTAGAGGGCTTGCTGCGCGGCGCGGCCTCCGCAGCAATGATGGCAATGGGGCGATCAGTTTTCGACATGATGGTCTCCGTGTTTATCCGAGTACTACAACGCATCCGCCGCCTGCCACGAGCGCCAACCTACCACCGATAACCACCGCGCCCAACGTGTTAACACCGACCAGCCACGCCGCACCGCCCACCCGTAGCGTGCACAGCAATATCTGCGCGCTGCCGAGGCCGAACACTATGCGTCGCAACCCCCACAAACGCGATGGCTGCACTTCCAGGCCAATGACAAACAACACGCGCTCTGTTCCGGTTAAGGCTGTCTCAGGCTACGATTGACTGCAATCAGCAGCAACATGATGCCAGCAAATGCCGCGAACATCGTCACGGCATTGACCACTACTCGACCAAGACCCAATGCTGCAACATCGAGAAAGGGATAGGGATATAGGCTGGTTATAGCCCCGCGCAGCAACACATACGCAAAATACGCCGCCGGATAAAGCATCCAACGCGGCAGGCTACGCCAGCGCAGCACACCGCCCGGCACCGCACACCACCAGTAGACCAACAGCCACAATGGCATCACGTAATGCAGGATCACATCGGCCAGCCAGTGCCATCCCTGTGGGCTCCACAGTTGCCTTAACACCAAAAAATAAACGAGCCCCACCATGGAATTCGCAGCCGCAATGGCCGTGATAACCCCAGGCCACAACCAGAATCGCCAGAAGCGCTGGTTGGAGTTCAGCACCTGTGCGGTCAGCACCAGCGCTGCCAACATATTGGTGAGGATGGTGAAGTATCCCAAATACATCACCAGTCCCATCCACACCCCACCACCGTTATCGATCGCAAGCCGTAACAACTGCACGAAGCGTATCGCGAGCGCTGAACATCCGAGTACTGCACCCACCAAGGCAAAGTTCTTCAACCAGGAATGTCGCATGGTTTGTCTACAGAGCACTTGAAAAGTCAGTCAGCGGCGCCGGTTTACTACTGCTTGTTGTCGGTACGATCACGCGCCGGCAGATGATCCCGAAACACTTCAAATGATTTCCACGCCGGCACTGGCGGTGTGTACTCAGGTCGTGGCGCGTATACCGAGTGTTCGACCAACTGCATCTTGTGCAAGTAGCGTGGACAATTTGGAAAAATTCGCTGCGCCTTAACACGCACCATGAACACCGCGCCGGGAAACTCGGCTAGTAAAGGGTCATCCTTACTTACGTGCGCCGTACCATTCACGCGGATTCGTTTGGGATTCTGAAAGTCCAGAAACAGCAATCCCACCTGCGGATTGACCATCACATTGCCCCAGGTCCGGTACATACCATTGCCGTCGTAATCGGGAATCGCCAGCGTGTGTTCATCCAGCACCCGCACAAATCCCGGCAAGCCGCCCTTGTAAGAACAATCGGGATTTCCCTCCGCATCGGCGGTGGCGATGAAAAACATCGCACAACCGTGAATGAAGGTGCGATCGTCATCGGTGAAGGCGCTGCGCAACGTGACCTGCGCCAAACGATCGGCAATTGCCCGCGTCTCGCGGATGTCCTGCAATTGCCGCATGCCGGAGTGATATAGAGGATCGTCGCTCATGTCGGTGCCTCCCAATGTCTTGGAGGAACCCTACGCCTACGTCATCAGCGGCGCAATGCGCTTACTTGTCGGTGGTGAACACCCGCTGTGTACTGCTACTTCTCCACTCCCGGAATCCAGCTCGTTCCCGCCAACGGCACGCGCGCCATGGCGGCGGCTTCAACAGTCAGCGCCACCAAATCCTCCGGCTCCAAGTGATGAGCATTTTGTTTACCGCAGGCACGGGCTAAGGTGGTGAGTTCCATGGTCAACGTCTTGAGATAGTTTTTCACGCGCTGCGCGCCGACTTCCGGTTGCAGGCGTTGTTCGAGAATAGCGTCCTGCGTGGTGACCCCCACCGGACAACGGCCCGTGTGGCAGTGATGACAGAAACCCGGAGCCGTACCGAGCTTGTGATAGTCCTCGACGACATTGATGTGCTGACCATCATGCACATAGCTGGTGCTGTTGCAGCCGAGCGCAATCAAGATGCCCTGCCCGATGGACACGGCATCCGCGCCCAGTGCCAGCGCTTTGGCCACATCGGCGCCGCTGCGAATGCCGCCGGACACGATCAATTGCACTTTGCCACGCATGTTGAGCGCTTCGAGTGCATCCACAGCTTGCCGCACCGCGGCCAACGTCGGAATGCCCACGTTTTCGATGAACACCTGTTGCGTGGCAGCGGTGCCGCCTTCCATACCATCGACGACAACAACATCGGCGCCAGAGTGCACGGCCAGCGTCACGTCGTGAAATACGCGGGTGGCGCCGACTTTCACGTAGATGGGCTTTTCCCAATCAGTGAGTTCGCGCAGCTCCAATATCTTGATAGTGAGATCGTCTGGGCCAGTCCAATCCGGATGACGGCTGGCAGAACGTTGGTCGACGCCTTCGGGCAAGGTGCGCATCTTTGCCACGCGCGGATTCACTTTCTGGCCGAGCAACATGCCACCGCCGCCAGGCTTCGCGCCCTGCCCGATCACCACTTCAATGGCATCGGCGCGACGCAAATCTTTTGGATTAAAGCCATACCGCGACGGCAGACATTGATATACCAGCACCTTGGACGAACGACGCTCTTCGTCGGTCATGCCGCCATCACCGGTGGTTGTTGACGTGCCAACTTCTGTCGCGGCTCGGCCCAATGCTTCTTTTACATTCGCGGATAACGCGCCGAAGCTCATACCCGCAATGGTGATGGGTGTTTGTAACTCGATGGGTTTCTTGGCGTAGCGCGTACCCAACACAGTTTTGCTGGTGCACTTCTCGCGATAGCCTTCCAGCGGATAACGCGATAGCGATGCCCCAAGAAACACCAAGTCATCGAAACGCGGCAAGCGGCGCTTGGCACCCAGGCCGCGTATCTCATATAAGCCGGTAGCAGCGGCATGCTGGATGTAGTCGATGAC
>JANMSB010000348.1:0-5152 GCA_031388915.1 Pseudomonadota bacterium
GCACTGCGTCGTCATGAGGCCTCGTGTATCCGCGTGCGCGCCCAGCCGGTTTCGGTGTAAATGCAATGAATAGTGCTGCCGTCAACAGCCGGCTGCCGGTGGTTGCCTTGGTGGGCAATCCGAATTGCGGTAAGACTGCACTGTTTAACTTGCTTACCGGCAGTCGGCAGAAGGTTGCCAACTACGCTGGGGTTACCGTTGAGCGTAAAGAAGGCGCGCTAGTCACACCCGCCGGCAAGCGCGTGCGCTTGTTCGATTTGCCCGGCGCCTACGGCCTGGAAGCAGAAACCCCGGATGAAAAGGTCACGCTGGATGTCATCACCGGGCGATTCGCCAAAGAAGATCAGCCGGACTTAGTGGTGTGCGTGGTCGATGCCACCAACCTGCGGCAGCATTTGCGTTTGGCGCTGGGCATTAAACGACTCGGGCTGCCCATGATCCTGGCGCTCAACATGAGCGATCTGGCGGAACGCAATGGCATCAAACTGGATGCGAAGCTGTTATCGCAAGAATTAGGCATTCCCGTCGTGCAGACTGTGGCTGTGCATCGCTCCGGCATCGATTCTCTCTTGCAGCAGTTGGATCTGCAGGTGGTCACGGCTGCGCAGACCGAATTAACAATGGCGCCAGTCACGTCGGAACAAATTGCCCGCGATCATCAGGAAGTGCAGCGCTTGCTGCGGTTGTTGGGCGTTGATCACACCAACGTACTCAAGGTGTCTGATCGCATCGACCGCGTGGTGTTGCATCCGGTGGCGGGGCCGCTGATCTTGTTGGTGTGTTTGTTTCTGGTATTCCAAGCGGTGTTTTCCTGGGCGCAGCCATTGATGGACGGCATCAATGCGGTGATGAGTGCGCTGGGTGCTTACTTACAGGCAACTCTGCCGGATAGCTTATTCCGCAGTTTGCTGGTCGATGGCATCGTGGCTGGAGTGGGCAGTGTGATTGTTTTTCTGCCACAGATTGTCATTCTGTTTTTCTTCATTCTGATTCTTGAAGAGTCCGGCTATCTGCCCCGAGCGGCGTTTCTGTTGGATCGTTTGATGGGCGGCGTGGGGTTGTCGGGTCGCTCGTTCATTCCGCTGCTGTCGAGTTTTGCCTGCGCCATTCCCGGCATCATGGCGACCCGCACGATTCAGGATCCGCGCGATCGTCTTACCACCATTATGATCGCGCCGCTGATGACCTGCTCGGCACGCTTGCCGGTGTATGCGCTGATCATTGCCGCGTTCATTCCTAGACAACAACTGTGGGCGGGTATCGAGTTACAGGGCTTGGTGTTGCTCGGGCTGTATGTCGGTGCAATTGTGTCGGCCATGCTGGTGGCGTTGTTGATGAAACGCACCGCGTTTCGTACCCAGGCGCAGACCTTGATGATGGAGTTGCCCGCGTACCACTTGCCCTTAGTGCGCAACATCGCCATCGGTCTGTGGCAACGGGTGCAGATATTCCTGACACGCGTGGGCACCATTATTCTCGCGCTGATGGTGTTGCTGTGGTTTTTGAGTTCCTTCCCAGCGCCTCCGGTCGATGCCACAGGACCGGCCATCGAATATAGCTATGCGGGACGTCTGGGCGCGCTGCTGGCGCATGTGTTCGAACCCATTGGCTTTAATTGGCAGATATCTATTGCGTTGATTCCGGGGCTGGCCGCTCGTGAAGTAGCGGTGGGCGCGCTCGGCACCGTGTATGCGTTGTCCGCCACGGGTGACGATGTGCAAACGGCCTTGGTGCCGCTGGTGGCGCAGTCGTGGAGTATGGCCACCGCGATGTCATTCTTGGTGTGGTACGTGTTCGCGCCGCAATGTTTGTCCACCTTAGCCACAGTGAAGCGCGAAACCAATAGTTGGCGCTATCCCATGTTGATGCTCGCGTACTTGTTTGGCCTGGCGTATCTCGCCTCGTTTATTACCTATCGCGTCACCTTGGCGCTGACAGGAGGATAACGCTATGTGGCAATTTCTCGATGTGGTGTTGATTACTCTGGTCGTACTGCTCAGCGCTATGTATGCCGTGTATTCGCTGAGTTCGGTGCGGATCAAACGCACGATGTTGTCCCTGCTAGTGCGTGTGTTTGGCGTGCGTGTGTTTTCTGTGCTCTCGCCGCGTATCGGCGGCTGCAGCGGCTGCGATGCCAATGCGCGCAAAGCAAAAAAATCGTAGTGGCGGGTTTTAAACCCGTCACCCTTGTACCCGTGCTGACTTTACCAAGAGGGCGGGTTTCAAACCCGCCCCTACGTTACGCTTGAATGTTACAGACGCGGCCCGACTGGGCTTGCTGATAAGCATTGCCACGCGCGGTATACACCTTGGATTCGCGCGCATGCGCGGGATTCAATGTGTCGAGCATACCTTCCACTCGCTTGAGGCGATTGTTGACCAGCGCGCCATTGCGGTCGTTCAGCATGCGGGTGTGGCGAATATGTGTGGTGTTGGTCTGCCAGCGTTGTTGCAAAACGCCGTTGCTGTCGCACCATTTGAGCAGCGATAACAGTCCCACCTTGTCGGCGCTGCGGCCAGTGCTGCGGCACAGCGACAGACGTTCGGAGTCGATGCGCAACAATGCCGTGATACATCCGTCGCGTTCCGCGCCGGTGCTTTCCAGGTCTTCGATATTGTTGCTGGTGATCAGTTGATATTCCTTATCGAGCAGCGCCTCCAAAGTGTTCAGCGCTTCGGCTTCCTCTGTCAGCAAACGTTCTAGATGATCCCGGCAGAGTGATGCGTCCATTGATTTATTCTTTCAAACTCGATGGGCTGGCGATGGGCTAGTGAATGGCAGGTCGAACCGACTATTCATCCAACTGGGCGAGATCTTGTTCGGAGCGCAGCAGTTTGTCGGCAATGCGTTCCGCGTCGATCTTGTAGTTACCTTCGGCCAAGCGTGTGCTGACCTGCTGCACTCGCGCCGTGCTGACCGCAGGAAGCTCCTGTATGGCCTGCTCCAACGCTGCCAGTTGGCGGGCCGACTGGGTGATATGAGTGTCAGACGTGGCGCCAGTCTGACTCGACTTGGCCGAACCGCCCGAATCGCCGGCGCGTTTGACGTCGCGACCGGTGCTGACTTGCACCGGGCTACTGTCGAAACCACCAATCTTTGTAGACACGGCTTTCTCCTCCAATCCGCCATACGATCATGGCTGCTCTATGGCACGCATAACGGCCACGGTTCCAATAACTTTAGCACTCGACTCTAAGTCGGCCGGCGGCACAGTTCACGGCTGGCTTACAGGTCGACTCGAACCATGCTATTGCTATCGACCAAGCCCTCGACGACTTTAGCGGAATTGAGGTTTTTTACGCGGATCCGTGAATTGGCGCTGCCGTCGCTCAGGGCGACGGCCTGGGTGCGTACTTCGATGCCCGAAACCGTGGCCACCACCGTCACCTGCTGGCCACGCCGCACTAATACTTCGGGTTGGAACATGCCGGGACCCAGCACCGTGCCGGCCGGTACGTCCCGCTTGAGTCGCTGGCCGGCCAGTTCGGTCACGCTTTTAAGGTACGGATTGGCCAAGCCTGGAATGCGTTGCGGTTTCACATCCACATCCTGGTGGGTGACGACAGCGTTACGCGCCAATGCTTTGTTCAGCACCAAGGTAGGTGATTCCGATTCGACGCTGACCGGCACATAGACCGTCCATTGCGTGCCCGCTGTGCAACGCACACCGGTGGTGACGCGGCTGCCAATGTTAGCGCCGCTGGGCAGAAAAGCTTCCAGCGGCTGCGGACACGCCGCCAACCGCAGACGGGTATCGAGGCTATCGGCTGTGACCAGGATCAGACGGCCATCGTTGGGCAGTAGTTGACGCAGATGTTGTTCGGCACTGGCCTGAATCATGATCAAGGATTGAAACGCAGCGGCGTGGGCCCGAGTTTGTACTTGAGCCCACAGCACACTGGTTGCCGACAACAGGCACATCGACCAAAAATAATGTTGACGACGCATACGACGGTTTCCTGACAAATGCTTAATGAGTAGCAAGTGGCATGCCATGAGTGCTCAAGCACCGTTTGGTAGTCCTTGTATCTTGCGCAGTCTGTGATGGAACCAAGACGCTTCGACTCCGCTCAGCGACCGGAATAGACAGCTTCGGTCGCTGAGCTTGTCCCGCAGGGATGACCTTCGGCCTTCGAAGCGTCCTAAAAAATCAGCACTGCCGAAGCACAATGCGATGCCCAACAAGATAAGCACTGCATATCGATATCAATGCGCCACTTTTTATTAACCATCGTCTAAATATCCGGCAACCATTGCCGATGAATAATTCACACATCATTCGATGTATGCCGGCACACCGTTGCAACGACGGTTTATTGCCTTGCTGCGGCAAACATTCGCCGCTCGTCAGAGACCGACGTCACACATTTTTCAAGCTAATTGCTCAATGGCGGCTATAGAAGGCCGTTTTCGCGGCTTGGCATGCTGATTGCTTACACCTCCACAAGACAGTTTTTTGACGGAGGTTCCCATGCCACTGCCACTTGATTCATATCTCGGTGTTCACCCGCAGGCACTCAAGCTGAGTGCGCAGCGTAGCGAAGTGTTGGCTGCCAACCTGGCCAATGCCGATACGCCGAACTACAAAGCGCGTGATGTGGACTTCAAGAGCGCCTTGGCTGCCAGCGCTGTAAGCACCGGCAATGTCAGGATGACAATGACTGGCAAACCCAATGCACAGCATATTGCTCTGACATCCAACAGCAGCAGCGCGGATGCCAACACTTTATATCGAGTACCGCTGGCGCCTGCGCTGGATGGCAACACTGTCGATGCGCAGGTGGAGCAGGCCAACTTTGCGCAGAACGCCATTCGCTACCAAGCCAGCCTGTCATTTCTCAATGGCAAGTTCCGCTCCTTAATGACGGCGATCACTGGTCAATAGCGGCAGTCAATAGTATTCAGCGGAGTCATCTACATGCCTTCATTCAACATTTTCGATATCGCTGGCTCCGGTATGAGCGCACAAACCGTGCGTTTGAATACCACCGCCAGCAATCTGGCCAATGCCGACAGCGTCAGCAGCAAGCCGGAAGATGCCTATAAAGCGCGGCACCCCGTGTTCAAGGCGGTGCAAGCCGAACTGGGCGCCGATGGCAGTCAGCAAGTGCAAGTGGCGGGCATCACGCAGAGTACTGCCGAAGCGCAGGC
>JANMSB010000355.1:0-8578 GCA_031388915.1 Pseudomonadota bacterium
ACGAATGCCTTCCGGCAGAGCTTCCACGTTGGTGACCTTGGTTTTCACCATGATCTTTTCGTAGCGCTTGCCAATGCGCTTTTCGAGCGGCTTGACCAAGTCGCGGTCGCATCCGGGCACCAAGCCATCCATCAACTCGACCACGCTGACCTTCACGCCTAACGGTTCATATACTGTGGCCATTTCAAGACCAATGATGCCGCCACCCACCACCAGCATGCGCTTGGGTAAGTTGAGTTCGAGCGCACCGGTGGAATCGATAATGCGTGGATCTTCAGGATAGCCCGGCAGCTTTACCGGTTCGGAACCAGCCGCAATGATGCAGTGCTTGAAGGAGACGCGGCGCTTGTCCGAATCGTTAATGACTTCAAGCTCATGTGGTGACACAAACTGACCCACGCCAGTGATGACCTCCACCTTGCGTTGCTTGGCCAACGCCGTTAAACCACCGGTCAACTTGCCAATGACTTTGTTCTTCCACGCACGCAGCTTATCGATATCGATACTGGGTTTACCAAAGCTAATGCCGTGCTCGGCCATTTCATTGGCTTCATCAATCACCTTGGCGGCATGCAGCAAGGCCTTGGAGGGAATGCAGCCCACGTTCAAACACACGCCACCCAACACCGGCCAGCGTTCGATCAGCGCGACTTTCATGCCCAGATCGGCGGCACGAAACGCAGCGGTATAGCCACCGGGCCCGGCGCCAAGGACTACCACTTCAAAGTCGTAGTTGCCGACTTCGGCAGCGACACTTACAGGTGCCGCAACGGGCGCTGGTGTTGGTTTGTCAGCCAGCGTTGCTTCGGCTTGCTGCACCGGTTTCTCGGCGGGCGACTTGGCAACACTGCCAGCAATGTTCAAAATCAACGAGCCCTTGGATACACGATCACCCTTCTTCACCACCAACGATTGCACTACTCCCGCAGCGGTACTCGGCACATCCATCGTTGCCTTCTCGGTTTCAATAGTGACCAGCGGCGTATCGACTTCAACCTTATCGCCGACCTTCACCAGCACATCGATGACTTCGACGTCTTTGAAGTCACCCAGATCGGGAACCAGAATTTGCTGAGTCATGTATGTGGCTCTAAAAGATTTTTCGCTTGGCGAATAGATGGCTTGTTGAACTGCCGCTTCTACGGCACCGCTTCGAGCAGCACCTTCACCTCGGCCAATTGCTTGGCAAGATAGGTGGTGAAGCGTGCAGCCATGGCGCCATCGATGACGCGGTGATCGTATGCCACTGAGAATGGCAGGATCAGACGTGCATCGAAGCCACCGCTCTTGGCGTTGTACACCGGCTTCATTGCCGACTTGGACACACCCATGATGGCGACTTCTGGTGCGTTAATGATGGGTGTAAACGACGTACCACCGATGCCGCCAAGACTGGAGATGGTGAAGCACCCACCCTGCATGTCGGCAGCGCCCAACTTGCCATCGCGTGCTTTCTCGGACAGCACCGCCAGATCCTGAGCCAACTCGTAGATGTCCTTTTGATCGGCTTTCTGAATCACCGGCACCATCAATCCATTGGGCGTATCGGCGGCAAAACCGATATTCATATATTTCTTGAACACCAGGTTTTGTCCAGACACGTCCAGCGACGAATTAAAAGTCGGGAATTCGCGCAGCGTTCGCGCGACTGCGCGGATGATGAAGGCCAGCGGTGTCAGCTTGATGTTGCGTGCTGCCGCCACATCTTTGAGTTTCTTGCGTGTCTCTTCCAGATCGGTGATGTCCGCTTCATCCATTTGCCACACATGCGGCACATTGACCCAACTGGCATGCAGACGCGGTCCGGAAATTTTCTGGATGCGGCCCAGCGGCTTGACTTCCACCGCGCCGAATTTGGTGAAGTCCACTACGGGAATCTTGGGTAGCGCAGCGCCGCTGCTTGCCACAGCGACACCACCAGCAAGCACCTGCTTCACCCAGCTCTTCACATCATCCGGTGCGATGCGGCCCTTGACGCCACTACCCTTCACACGCGATAGGTCCACACCCAATTCTCGTGCGAAGCGGCGCACTGAAGGACTGGCATGAGCTTTGGCGAAACCGGCTTCGTTGATTGCGGGCAAGGTAGCGCTCAACGTAGCGCTACTGAGGGCTACTGTTGCAACCACTGGCGCCGCCGCTGCCGCCGGAGCTTCGACTTTAGGTGTTTCTGCTTGGGATACAGGTGTGGCAGGCGGTGCGGATGCAACAGCAGCAGCTCCGTCAACGGCAAGAATCACGCGGCCCTTGCTAACCCGATCACCTTTCTTAACGGCCAGCGATTGCACCACGCCGGCAGCGGTGCTGGGCACATCCATCGTGGCTTTTTCGGTTTCGATGGTGATCAGTGGCGTATCGACGTCGATACGATCACCGACTTTAACCAGCACATCAATCACTTCAACTTCTTTGAAGTCGCCGATATCAGGAACGTGTATATCTTGGGCCATGGCTGTTCAACTGCGGAATCGTGGTGGGTGAATCGACCGGCTCATAAAGTTATGGCAGCCCTAATAACACGCTGCCCATGCATCTTCACTTACAGCGACGCCGGATTCGGTTTGTTTGCATCGATGTGTTTGGCAATGTAAGCCTGCGCGATCTTCTTATCGAGCTTGCCCTCATCCGCTAACGCGTTGAGTGAGGCCGCCACTACGTAATGCCGATCTACTTCGAAATGGCGGCGCAGTGCGGCGCGGCCATCCGAGCGGCCATAACCATCAGTGCCCAGCACCACATATCGACCCGGCACCCATTGGCGAATTTGATCGGCCACCACTTTCATATAGTCGGTGGAGGCAATGAACGGACCACTTGCTTTGGCCAGGGTCTGCGTCACATAGGATTCACGCGGCTTATCGCTCGGGTGCAACATGTTCCAACGCTCTACATCCAGTGCTTCGCGACGCACTTCGGAGAAGCTAGTGACGCTGTATATATCGGCGCTCACTTTGAACTCGGCTTCGAGAATGACCGCGGCTGCTTCTACTTCGCGCAGGATGGCGCCCGAACCCAGCAATGTGACTTTCTGTTGGGACTTGCTGCCTTCGTTGCAGCGGCCTTGAGAAAAACAATACATACCTTTGAGAATGCCCTGCTCGGCGCCCTGCGGCAGGGCCGGATGCGTGTAGTTCTCGTTCATGCAGGTGATGTAGTAGAAAATGTTCTCGCGTTCTTGATACATGCGCCGCATGCCGTCTTGAATGATGACGGCCAACTCGTACGCATAGGTCGGGTCATAAGCGACGCAGTTCGGAATGGTTGAAGCCGCCAGTAAGCTATGACCGTCTTGGTGCTGCAAGCCTTCGCCAGCCAGCGTCGTGCGTCCCGCAGTGCCGCCGAGCAAGAAGCCACGCGCCTGCATATCGCCAGCTGCCCACAGGTAATCGCCCACACGCTGAAAGCCGAACATCGAGTAGTAGATGTAGAACGGCACCATATTCACACCATGATTGGCGTATGCAGTACCGGCGGCGATCCACGACGATACCGCGCCGCCTTCATTGATGCCCTCTTCGAGAATCTGGCCTTTCTTGTCTTCCTTGTAGAACATCAACTGATCGGCATCCTGCGGTGTGTACAACTGACCTTTGGAAGAATAGATGCCGACTTGACGGAACAACCCTTCCATACCAAAGGTGCGCGCTTCATCAGGCACGATGGGCACGATGTATTTGCCGATTTCTTTGTCCTTCAGCAGCACCTGCAGGATGCGCACAAACGCCATGGTAGTGGAGTTGTCGCGATCACCAGTGCTTTGCAATAGCGCATCGAACGCCGATAGCGGCGGTACTTTCAGCGGCGGCGCTACATCGACGCGTTTGGGCAGGTAACCACCCAACTTAGCGCGGCGTTCCTGCATATAGCGCATTTCCGGGCTGTTCTCCGGTAGGCGCTGGAACGGTGAATTGAGAATCTGTTCATCAGTAATTTCTATGCCGATACGATCACGCACTTCTTGCAACGCTTGATCGTCCAACTTCTTTTGCTGGTGGGTAATGTTCTGGCTCTCGCCATAACGGCCCATCATGAAACCCTTCACCGTCTTGGCGAGAATTACTGTGGGCTGACCCTTGTGCGCCATCGCGGCTGCGTAAGCGTTAAATACTTTCTGCGGATCGTGACCGCCACGATTCAAATGCCAGATGTCTTCGTCGGACATGTTGGCAACCATGGCCTTCAATTCAGGATACTTGCCGAAAAAATTCTCGCGGGTATAGGCGCCGCCCTTGGCTTTGAAATTCTGGTATTCGCCGTCGACGCATTCTTCCATCACACGACGCAGCAAGCCCTTGTTGTCCCTGGCCAGTAGTGGATCCCAGCGCGAGCCCCAGATGACCTTGACCACATTCCAACCGGCGCCCAGAAATGCTGCTTCCAATTCCTGAATGATCTTGCCGTTGCCGCGCACCGGACCATCCAAACGCTGCAAGTTACAGTTGATGACAAACACCAAGTTATCCAAGCCTTCACGCACCGGCAGAGTCAGAGCGCCCATGGACTCAGGTTCGTCCATTTCGCCATCACCCAGGAACGCCCATACCTTGCGATCCGTGGTCGGCACGATGCTGCGGTTTTCCAAGTAACGCTGAAAGCGCGCTTGATAAATGGCCATCATCGGACCCAAGCCCATCGACACGGTGGGGAACTGCCAGAACTCCGGCATCAACTTCGGATGCGGATACGAACTCAACCCGTGCTTGCTCTGCACTTCCTTGCGGAAGTATTTAAGGTTCTCTTCGGTAAAGCGACCTTCCATGTAGGCACGCGCATAAATGCCGGGCGCTGCATGACCTTGCACGAAGATCAAGTCGCCAGGGTGCTGTTCCGAAGCAGCGCGCCAAAAGTGATTGAAGCCCACTTCATATAACGTCGCAGCAGACGCATAGGTGGCAATGTGGCCACCGTATTCGGAGTTCTCGCGATTGGCCTTCACCACCGTGGCCAGTGCATTCCAACGGATGTAAGCCTCAATACGGCGTTCCAGCGCGCGATCACCGGGATATTCCTTTTCCTGGCCAACAGCGATGCTATTGACATAAGCGGTGTTGGGTTTGAATGGCAGGTAGACGCCCGAACGACGCGTTTGATCGACCAACTGCTCCAACAGGTAATGCGCTCGTTCAGCGCCATGAACCTTGATGACCGCATCGAGCGACTCCAGCCATTCCTGGGTTTCTTGCGGGTCGACGTCTTGGAACTTCGCGTTGTCCGTCATCAGTTATTACTCACAACTAGGGAGTCACGGCGTTGAGCATAGTGTTACTTGCGCAGGTATCATCGTGATTTGCCGAATAGGGGTCAAGAAACGATGGTCGCGCTGTTGCCGCCCAAAAACGCGCCGAAAATTAAATACCTAGCGAGCCCTATGACGGTCCGGACGGTGGCAAATCACGAGCTGAATTTGGTCATTGTTAACGCCAAAACAGGGAAAAACCTGCTTCGGCAGTGTCAGCGTAGCCTGGAATTAATTCAGCAGTTTGAGCAATGCAGTAAGGCGGATTCACCCTCCTTGCTGCACCTCAGCGCCAATCAGGAGGGCGGGGCTATTTTGTTAATTTTTGTCAAGACAGGCCTAAACCGGTTCGAACAACTCCAGGCGACCGCGAAATTATGGAAAGCCGCTTGCCACTACCCAGCGGCCAGCGTCGCGCTCAGCAGCCTGGGATTTGAACCTGCGGAGGCCCAGGCTGTGCTCAATGCCTTGTTAGCGGCCGTGCTAGCAGGCAGCGCGCCCTTGCCATCCTATAAACACAAACCCGCTAAGACGTATCTACAGTCCATCAGCATCTTGCAGGGCGGTGATGCAGCAACGTATGCCACCACCATCGCCACCTTGGCTGGTAATCACTTGGCGCGTTGGTTTACCACGCTGCCGCCGAATGAATTGAATTGCGGCAGTTATCGACGTGTATTGCAGCAACTAGCCAAGCGCGAAGGTTGGCAGACGGAATTCCTGAACCTGGCCACGCTGAAAAAATTGAAGGCAGGTGCGTTTCTCGCCGTAGCACGCGCCAATGCGCATCAGGATGCCGGGATTATGCGCCTGAGTTATCGAGCCAAATCCAGCAAGTCGAAACGCAAGCTGGCATTGGTCGGCAAGGGCATTTGTTTCGACACCGGCGGCATCAACTTGAAATCGCACAAGGGCATGTACGACATGCACACCGACATGCAGGGCTCCGCGGTTGCGGTGGCTACCTTGTTGGCGCTGGCGCAACTCAAAGTGCCGTTCGACATCGATTGCTGGCTGGCGCTTACCGAAAACGAAATCGGCCCCAATGCGTATCGTCCGCAAGAAGTTGTCACCGCCGCGAATGGCACGACGATCCAAATCGTGCATAGCGACGCCGAAGGCCGGATGGCCTTGGCCGATACCCTGACATTGGCCGCCAAGCAACAACCACAACTGATGATCGACTTTGCCACCCTCACCGGCGCCTGTGTTGCTGCGCTGACCGAACGCATGAGCGGCGCATTCAGCAATCGCCATGAGTTGCGCGACGCTATCGAAAACGCCGGCCGCACCAGTGGCGAGCGTGTTTGGACGTTTCCCATGGATGCCGATTACGACAGCGATTTGGACAGCCCCATTGCCGATGTCATGCAATGCACCATGGATAGCAAGGGCGATCACATCCTGGCTGCACGTTTCTTGAATCGCTTCGTACCGGACACCGTGCCATGGGTGCATATCGACTTATCGTCAGCCACCCGCGCCGGCGGACTGGCGCACATTCCCACAGAAATCACCGGCTTTGGCGTAGGCTGGGCGGTGGAATTTATTACTCGTCACGCCTTTAACTGATTTTGATTCCTGATTTAAAGAGGCCATCGGCTAGGTCCGGTGCGCCGCTGCTAGCATTCACACCATGAACGACATTCAAACTTTGACTCTGCGCCGCCCTGACGATTTCCACGTGCATTTGCGCGATGGCGACTCCCTGGCGGCGGCCCTGCCCTTCACGGCGCAGCAATTTGCGCGCGCCGTGGTCATGCCGAACCTCAAACCACCCGTCACTACCGTTGAACTGGCGGACGCTTATCGGCAACGCATTATGCAAGCGTTGCCCCAGACACAAACCTTTCAACCATTGATGACCCTGTATCTGACCAACAGCACCTCACCCGATGAAATCCGCAAAGCCAAGGCCAGCGGTTTCATTGTTGGCTGCAAACTCTATCCAGCCGGCGCCACCACGCATTCCGATGCCGGTGTCACGGCCATCGAACACATCTATCCTGCGCTCGAAGCAATGCAGGAAACCGGGCTGGTGTTTCAAGTTCATGGTGAAGTCACGCATAGCGATGTCGATGTCTTCGATCGCGAAGCCGTATTTATCGACCAGGTATTAGCGCCAGTCACCGAGCGCTTCCCGGCGTTGAAGATCGTGTTTGAACATGTCACCACTCGTCAGGCCGTGACCTTTGTGCAGCAGGCGCGCACCGGCGTAGCCGCCACCATTACACCGCAACACTTGCTACACAATCGCAATGCCATTTTTCAAGGCGGCATTCGCCCACACTATTACTGTTTGCCCATCTTGAAGCGCGAAGCGGATCGCCAGGCACTGCTGGCAGCCGCGACCAGCGACGATGCACGTTTCTTTCTAGGCACCGATAGCGCGCCGCACGCCCAACACACCAAGGAAAACGATTGCGGTTGTGCCGGCATGTTCTCAGCGCACGCCGCTCTGGAATTGTATGCAGAAGCGTTTGAGCAAGCCGGTCGTTTGGATCGACTGGAAGCCTTCGCGTCGGAACGCGGCGCCGATTTTTATGGTCTGCCGCGCAATGTCTCGCAAGTGGTATTGGAGCGCGTTACCTGGACACCCCCACCTCGTTATCTCTACGGTAAGGATCAGTTAGTGCCGATGCGTGCCGGTGAACCGATACAGTGGCGCCTGCGTGGCGAGCTGCACGCATGAGCGACAAGAAAACGATCAAAACGCCTATTGCGCAGCGCTTTCGCGGCTTTCTCCCGGTAGTCATTGACGTCGAGACCGGCGGCTTCAACCCCAATACCGACGCGCTACTGGAAATCGCGGGTGTGCTGGTTGAGATGCAGGAAGACGGCACGCTAAAACGCGGCGAAACTTGGCGTTATCACGTACAACCCTTTCCGGGCGCCAACATGGAAGCGGCCTCTCTGGCGGTGAATGGCATCGATCCATTCCATCCGCTACGTCCCGCGTTGCCGGAGAAAGATGCCATGACACGTCTGCTCGGCGACATTCGTCGCGCCGTGAAGGACACGGGTTGCAATCGCGCTGTGCTAGTGGGACACAACGCCTACTTCGATCTCAATTTCCTGAATGCCGCGGTCATGCGCTGCGACATCAAGCGCAATCCGTTTCATCCCTTCTCGTGTTTTGATACCGCCACCTTGGGCGGCGTGGCATTCGGCCAAACGGTGCTAGCCAAAATCGCCCTGGCGGCGGGTATGGAGTGGGATGCCAATGAAGCGCACTCGGCAGCGTACGATGCAGAACGTACCGCCGATTTGTTTTGCATGATCTGCAATCGCTTCAAGGATTTGTACGAAACGTCGCTGCCGGTGGAATGATTGTAGGGGCGG
>JANMSB010000357.1:0-6990 GCA_031388915.1 Pseudomonadota bacterium
CGTGTACGCCAGGAATTTCGCGAGCAATGGCCGTATTGATTGAGACGATTTTGCCGCGTGCGATGGCGCTGCGTGCGAAGGCGACATGCAGCATGCCTGGCAGCGAGATATCGTCGACGAACTGACCGCGGCCAGTCAGCAGGCGTGGATCTTCTTTGCGGTTTACGCGCTGGCCGATGTAGCGCCCAGTGCCGTTTTCAGTGCCGTTTTCAACGGCGCTCATGATTTTTCTCCCACATTATTGGCATTGGCGCCAGCGAGCTTGGTCGCCGCGCGGCGGATACCCTGATAACCCGTGCAGCGACAGATATGACCGGACAGTGCTGCCAGCAGCTGCGCCTCGCTCGGCTTGTTATCTTCATTGGTGAGCGCGGCTAGCGTCATCACAATACCGGGCGTACAAAAACCGCATTGCAGAGCGTGCTCTTCGAGTAAGGCTTGTTGCACGGGATGCAGCGTGCCATCCGGCGCGGCGAGACCTTCAACAGTAGTGACCTTTGCGCCATCAGCCTGTACTGCCAGCATCAGGCAACTACGCACGGCCTGGCCATCGACAATCACTGTACAGGCGCCGCAGACGCCATGTTCACAGCCGAGATGGACGCCGGTGTAGCCAGCATCGTCGCGCAGGAAGTCGGAGAGCGAAACACGCGCTTCGACATCACCATTGTGGCGACGACCGTTGATGGTCATTTCGATATGGTGCTTGCTCATGCAACCTCTCCAATCTTGAGCGCCTCGCGCAGCGCGCGGGCCAAAATGCGTTTACCCACTGTGCGGCGATATTCAGCACTGGCGTGATGATCGTCGAAGGGTGCGGTGTCAGTGATGGCACGTTCGGCAACAGCCTGCGTATCAATCGTATCGAGCGCCTGACCGAGCAACATCTGTTCAGCAGTCTTTGCTCTGATCGGTGTCGGCCCCATGCCAAACCAGGCAAGTCCAACACGAGCGATCTTGCCGCCCTCGATGGATAACGCACCGACGATGCCGAGCAACGCGAAATCGCCGGGGCGCTGCGCCAGCTCTTTAAACAGCGTGATATGTCCCTTGGGCCAGTCGGGAAAGGTAATGGCGCTGACCAGTTCATCAGGTTCGAGCGCAGTCATATACGGACCGAGATAGAAATCGTTAGCAGCGATATGCCGTGTGCCACGGGTCGAGCGCACTTCGATCATTGCGCCTAGTGCTACCGCAGTGGCGGGTAACTCTGCCGCTGGTTCGCCAAGTGCGATTGAGCCCCCGATCGTGCCGCGATTACGCGTCTGGTGATGTCCGACGTGGCGCACCGCCTGCACCAGCACCGGCAGGTCGCGCGCCAGCGTCTCGTTGGCGATCACTTCGCATTGCCGCATCATCGGCCCGATACGCGTACCGCCATTGGCGCGGGTGATGCCTTTGAGTTCCGCAATTTTATTGATGTCGATGATGACGAAGGGCTGACTCATGCGCAGATTGAGCAGCGGCATCAGTGTCTGTCCACCGGCCAGCACGGTTGCGCCGCCACCGGCTTCTGCGAGCAGCGAGCAGGCTGCATCGATGGTGGCCGGGACGACATAGTCGAACGGAGCGGGCTTCATTCTTTTGCTCCCTGTTTCGCATTGTCGATCAGCCGTCGCAGTAGGGCACTGTCGAGCATCACCACTGGCGCCGCCGCTCGCCGCCCGTATTCGAACGCTGCGCCTGCTACTACGATCAACAGCAGGCCTATCGCAAGTCCGGCCCAGTCAGAGCCGGCATCACCCTGACTTCGACCAATAAGAAAGCCAGTCAGCGCCGCGACCACGGTCGCCAGTATCCAAGTCATGGGTAAACCCGAAGGCGAGGGCGCAGCAAGCGTCGCTGGCGCACTGATCGGAGTGATGGAGGCTGTATCGGCCGTTGCGCTAACTGGCTGGGTCGGCTTTGCTCCGCCGACGATTTCACCAAAGCGGCTGAAGAACTTACCTGCCAGCTGTTTCGCCGTGGCATCGATGATCGGTCCGCCGAGTTGAGCCATGCGGCCTCCCACCTGGGCGTCAACGTCGTAGGAGATGAGCGTACCGCCGGCGTCCTCGCTCAACCGTACTTTCGCACTGCCCTTGACCGACCCGGCAATGCCGCCGCTGCCTTCCAGGATGAGGGTGTAGCCGTTCGGGGGATTGAGCTCAGTCAGCGAAACCGCGCCTTTGAAGCGTGCGCCGATCGGGCCGACTTTCACTTCTACTATCGCGGTAAAACGATCATCCGACTCTTTTTCGAGGCTCTGACAGCCTGGGATGCTGGCGCGCAGGACTTCGGGATCGTTCAGCGCTTCCCAGGCGCGTTGACAAGAGACAGCAATGCGTTGCTCGCCGGCCATATTCATATTGATCGATCCTCATAACTGCTGATTACCCCGCAAAGTTGACCTTGGATTTTCATCCAATACTGCCCCACCTTTGCCCTGCTAAGTGTACTCAAGATTCTAAGTGTAAGTGGCTCTGGTCGGAGGCTCCGCCATGACCCGGTGGCGGCTGCGATGAAGCTTGCCAGCCGCGTATTACCATGCTGGCTTTTGCGGAGAAGGGCGTTTACTCTCCCTACGATAACAATTGGCGAAGTATGACCATCTATGCTCGTTGGCATTGGGTGGCCCACTATGAGGAATAAAAGTTATGGCCGAGTTGAACGGTAAAGTCGCAGTCATCACCGGCGGCGGATCTGGGATGGGTAAAGCGGCAGCAGTCGTGTTCGCCCGCTATGGCGCAAAGGTCGTCGTCGCCGACATCAGTGGCCGCGAAGAAGAGACCGCCGCCTTAATCGGCGCCAACGCCATCGCCGTGCGCTGCAATGTGACCAATGAGGCCGATGTGGAAGCGCTGATGGCCGCTGCCCTCAAGGCCTTCGGCCGGGTGGACAGCGTGCTGAATGTTGCCGGGATCGGTGTTGGCATGCGGGTCGGCGACATTGACATGGCGAGCTACGACAAGGTCATGGACATCGACCTGCGCGGCGTTCTGCTCTGCACCAAGCACGGCATCAAGGCAATGAAGGCCACTGGCGGCGGCACCATCATCAACTGGTCGTCGACCGGCGGCCTGGGCGCGTCGCCAATGGCAAGCATCTATTGCATGGCCAAAGCCGGCGTCATCAGTCTCACCAAGTCCACGGCTCTGGAGTATGGCGCTGAAGGAATTCGCACCAATGCCATCTGCCCGGGTCCGATCCTGACCGAAATGTGGGGCCCGAACCCGGACCCCGCGCGCGTCGCCATGCGCACCAAGAGCATTCCCCAGGCCCGGCTGGGCATGCCAGAGGAAGTGGCCGAGGTCGCGGCCTTCCTCGCCTCTGACCGGGCGTCGTTCGTCAACGGCGCGATCATTCCGGTCGACGGCGGCCAGATGTCCCAGGTGCCCTGATCGATGTGCTATCGCGCCTGAGCCGGACCCGGCTCAGGTGCTCGGCTCGCTGACACGCCGAGCGAGACTATCCGCGCATTCGCGCTGGCACGACTCCACAGTAAGCGACTTCGCGAGATTGCGTGGCTGATCGAGGTTGGCGCCTTGCGCCAATGCCACGTGATAGGCCAGCAATTGCAGCGGAATGTTGAGGAGTATCGGATCAAGTTCCGGTTGTGATGCGGACACGCGGAATACACCATCGACCGAAACAGGCAATTCACCAGGGTGCGTGATGGCGAACACGGGTCCGCGCCGCGCGCGAATCCGCTAATGGTTAACAGACCCTAGCTATCCGGGGAAATAAATGCGATTCACTTTTCCTGTGCCGCATGTGCACAGACTCAAAGCGACGGCGCAGCCGTGGGAGGCAAGCGTCACTGGCGCCGATCAGACTCGCATGGTCAAGCGTGCCGACGAGCTGGGTTACGACATGATTGCGGTGCCGGAGCATTTCGTCATTCCGCGCACCCACGTCGAGCTTTCCGGGCCGCATTACTTTCATTCGACGGCAGCGCAGGGCTATATCGCGGGCGCGACGCAACGGATCAGGATCAACTCGTGTATCACCACCTTGCCGCTACAACATCCCATCGTCTTGGCCAAGGCCTTGTCGACCATTGATTGGATGAGCAGTGGGCGGATCAATGTCACCTTTGCCGTCGGCTGGTTGGAAGAAGAATTTAAACTCTTGGGCGTGCCCTTCCGCGAACGCGGTCAGATCAGCGACGAGTATCTGGCTGCCATCATCGAACTGTGGACCAAGGACTCGCCGAGCTTCGAAGGCAAATATGTTTCGTTCAAAGACGTGGTCTTCGAACCCAAGCCGTTTCAAAAACCGCATCTGCCGATCTGGATGGGTGGCGATGCCGATGCAGCGCTCAAGCGTGCGGCACGTTTTGCTAGTGGCTGGATGCCATTCCTGACCAAGCCGGAGGATATTCCGGCGAGGATCGATTTCATCAAATCGCAGCCGACATTCACAGGCGGTCCCTTTGAAGTGTCGTATGGTGTGGGGACCTCGCGCGTCGGCGCAGGCCACAAAGCCATTCACGATCCGAAGGCAAGGCCTGGCATGAGTGCTCAAGAAATCGTCGACCGCCTCGGGTGGCTGCGGCAACTCGGCGTTACCACCAGCTCAGTACCCATTCCGGCAGTGCAGGATATCGATGCGTATCTCGACTATGCGCAGTGGGTGATCGAGGAAATCAAGCCGAAAGTGCAGTAAGGGCTGCGCGTGCGCTGGCCTAGGTGAGTTGCATTGCCAACGTTGATCGGATCTGTTCATCGGCCAGCTGCATATTGATCTGATCCATACTCTCTACGCCGCGAGTCAATTCATCCAAGATCTGCGCCTGTATCCGCCCACGTTCATAAGCCACGGCATAGGGAATCTCATGGTGGAACATGACCATGGAATAGCGCGGAATGAAACGATCTGGAAAGCGCCGCTCCAATTCAAACGACAATTCTTTCTGTAACAGGAATTTGGGGTGGCGCACGGTGTCGCGCATCTCGAGGTAGTTTTCCAGCGCCATCTCGGCGATGGCATTGGTGTTGGGCAGGCGTCGCTGTTGAAACAGTTCGCAGGCGACCCCGAATTCGTGTTGTTGTAGCAGCGCATCTAGTTCCACACAGTCTTCAAAGGCGCAGTTCACGCCCTGGCCGTGGAACGGCACAATGGCGTGCGCGGCATCGCCGATCAACACAGCATTGCGGGCATTGGTCCAACGGTTGCTGCGCACGGTGACCATCTTGCCGGTGGGATGGGTCAGGAATTCATCAGCCAAGTCAGGCATCAGCGCCAACGCATCGGGGAAATGTTGTTTGAAGAATGCTTGAATGTCGTCGGCCTCTTGAAGGTTCGCGAAACTAGGTTGGTTGGCATCGTTGCTGTCAAATGGCAGAAACAAGGTGACGGTAAAGGTGCCATCGAGGTTGGGCAGCGCAATCAGCATGAAGCCACCGTGCGGCCAGATGTGTAAGGCATTGCGGTGTAGCCGATGTTGGCCGTTGATCGCGGGTAGCGTCAGTTCTTTATAACCATGCGGCAGAAGGTCGGTGCTGGCGGCCGCGCCATGCGCTGTCAGCAGTGCGTGACGCACCACGGATTGAGAGCCGTCGGCCGCAATTATTTGAGTAAAGCTTTCGGTGTGTCCGCGTGGTTCATCGTGGCGAGTGAGTTTGAGTTTACCGGCAGCAAAATCGATGGCCGTGCATTCCTGATCGAAGCACAGTTCCACGCCGGGCAAGCGCTCGGCGCAGTTGAGTAGTGCCTCATTGAGCCCCGGTCGCGAGATGGAATAAATGACTTCGTGCGCCTTCTGTCCATAGGGCACGAATTGAGTTTGGCCATTCAAGTCGTGCAGCATGCGGCCGGGCATGGGAATCAACAACGACGCTACTGCCTCGTACACACCAGCAACCTTCAAGGCGTGAATGCCGCGATCCGCCAGAGCGAGATTGATGGAACGTCCCGCCGACAGTGGGTGTTGGCGTGGGTCGGGACGACGTTCCAGTACGCGCACCTTGATGCCGCGCCGCGCTAAAAAAATGGTCATCAAGCTGCCGGCAAGCCCAGCGCCAAGAATGGTGACCGGTTGGGTACTCATGCCAGCAAGTTTTTCAGACTTTGCACGAACTGCCATACCTCGACGTAGCGGTTGTACAACGGCGTAGGTGCGACGCGAATGATGTCGGGCTCGCGCCAATCGCAGACAAAGCCTTGCGTCATCAATTGCTCGTGAACCTGCCGAGCGCGAGTGCGCTCGGCGCGCAGGCGCAGCGACAATTGGCAACCTCTGCTCTCTGCGGCGCTGGGCGTGATCACGCTGATGTGCTGCGGCAGTTGGCTGATCAACAAGTGTTCCAGGTAGGCGGTGAGTTGCAGCGACTTGCCGCGTAAGGTTTGAATGTCGGCGTCTTGAAAAATCTGTAACGACGCCAGCAGCGGTGCGCAGGCGAAGATCGGTGGATTCGATAACTGCCAGCCTGCCGCGCCGGGCAGCGGCACAAACTCCTGCGGCATGGCAAAGCGTGTGGCCTGGTCATGGCCCCACCAGCCGGCGAGGCGTGATAGACCAGGCTGATACGCATGTCGTTCATGCACAAACGCGCCGCCAATGGCGCCGGGGCCGCTATTCAAGTATTTGTAGCTGCACCACACTGCAAAATCCACATTCCAATCGTGCAGTTGCAGCGGCACATTGCCGATGGCATGCGCCAGATCAAAGCCCACCACACAGCCTTGCTGCTGCGCGGCGTGCGTAATGCGCTGCATATCGAACACTTGTCCGGTGAGGTATTGCACGCCGGGCAGTAGCAGCGTGGCAATGCTGTCACCTTCGCGTTCCAGCACCGTCAGGATGTCCTCAAGACGTAACGTGTCTTCACCGGCACGGGGTTGAAGTTCAATCAGGCTGTTGGCAGCGTCATAGCCATGTAGTTGCAGTTGCGAAATCACTGCATAACGGTCTGAAGGAAACGCGCCGGCTTCGATGACTAGTTTGTGGCGTTGTGCCGTGGGCCGATAAAAACTGGTCAACAACAAGTGCAGATTCACGCTCAGCGA
>JANMSB010000367.1:0-8050 GCA_031388915.1 Pseudomonadota bacterium
CTCCAATAACTCAATTCTGGCTATTGGTTACTCGCTATTCAATCGTTGAAACGATCAACGCGAGTCCCCACACAAATTACCTGTTACGTTCTTAAAGAGCTGCACAACTTTCGCTGCGCTGAGAAGCGGAACTTTAACCCGCCTTTCTCAAATGTGTCAACAAATATAAGTATTTTTTGTTGCCCTCTCAACCGTGTTTTCGCCTGCTTTTTTGCGACTCCACGTTGGGAGGGCGCGCAGTTTACTCAAGCATCACAGGGTGTCAACAATCTTTTTTGCACCCCAGCAATGACCTCACCCCATCACGTCTTTAACTAGCGTAATTTCAGCGATTTCGCGCTTGCCAACCTGAAAGAGACATACCGAACCAACCTGAAAAACAAGCTTTGCGTCGGTGACTCGTCCACCATTCACTCGAACCGCACCCTGCTCTAACAAGCGGTTCGCGGCAGATGTGCCAGAAGCGAGCCCGGCCTGCTTCATGAGTTGCGATATGCCAATGCCCCCCTCAGACACCGGAATCGTTTTTTTGGGGATTTCGTCAGGTAGAGCGCCTTTTTGAAAACGCGCAATAAACGCATCCCTACAGCGCTCCCCAGCCCCAGAGCCGTGGAAGCGCGAGACCAATTCCACGCCCAACTCAAATTTAACGTCTCGCGGGTTTTTTCCCTGCGTCACATCGAGCCTTAACTGCTGAAGCTCGGCATTACTACGGAACGACAGCAAGTCAAAATAGCGCCACATCAGTTCATCCGAGATGGACATTAGCTTGCCGAACATCTCATCAGGCGCATCGGTAATAGCGATGTAATTGCCCAGGGACTTGGACATTTTGTTCACGCCATCGAGCCCTTCCAGCAGCGGCATTGTCAGCACTACTTGAGGTTCTTGCCCATACACTTCTTGGAGATGGCGCCCCATTAACAGATTAAACTTCTGATCGGTGCCGCCCAATTCAACATCCGCCTTCAGCGCCACCGAGTCATAACCTTGCACCAACGGGTACAGAAACTCGTGAATGGCAATGGGCTGACCACTCTTGTAGCGCTTATTGAAGTCGTCGCGCTCCAACATGCGCGCAACCGTGTGTTTGCCGGCCAACTGAATCAACCCGGCCGCGGACATTTCACCCATCCAGCGAGAGTTAAATTCAATCCGCGTTTTTTCCGGATCGAGAATCTTGAACACCTGCTTTTGATAGGTCGCGGCGTTGGCCTTGACCTCTTCGGGGGTCAGCGGTGGCCGTGTCGCATTCCGACCGGTAGGGTCGCCAATCAAGCCGGTAAAGTCACCAATCAGAAACACCACTTGATGCCCAAGATCCTGAAAACGGCGCATTTTATTGATCAACACCGTATGCCCAAGGTGCAGATCCGGCGCGGTCGGGTCAAAACCGGCTTTCACCACCAGCGGCGCGCCCCGACGGAGCTTCTTGAGCAGCTCGGCCTCCAGCAATAATTCGGACACGCCCCGCTGCAACTCGGCAACTTGGCTCTCGGGTGACATCACACTCACTGAACTTTCCTCCAAAAACTCACTCGATGACGTGGCGCCAAACATCACCAACCCGTCAAAAAATCTCGGGGACTGTAGGGGCTTCCAGCAAATGGCGCAAATCAAGCAGGGAAAACTGCCATGAACTTGCGACCCACTCGGTTGACTGCGGCATCCCGCCCCCATACCTTTCACACTTTGATGATTCGGCCGGAGACTGACGAGTGCCAAAACCGACGCGCTTTCAACCAGCGCCCTCAAATACGCGACGGGTTACACTACCCTACGTGAAATGGGCTTTTGTCGGCCTGCTGCTGCCCTTGGCGGGCGGCCTAATCGCCTACCACCTCCTCACCACGAAATCGTCGGCGCTGCGCATACCTGCCGACCTGGCCGAGCTCACTAAACAAGCGACGCCCGAACTACCTGTCCCCGCCTTACCGTCACAGCCAGACGATTTGGCGTTGGTGAACACCGTGGAGTTTGTGGTCCGACGCAATGACACCCTGGAGCGTATTTTCCGGCAACTCGAGCTAAACCTGAAAGACTTAGCCGCGATTCGCGAGCTTCCCGACGTAACACGCGCATTGGACATGCTCAAACCAGGCGACCCCATTACCTTCGTTCACAGCGATACCGGCGACCTGCAGAGCCTGTCACGCCAAGTATCCGACACGTCGAAGCTGTCCGTGATCCGTGACGCCGAGGGCTTCAAGGCGGAACTCATCACCACCCCGCTGACGATACAAACCACCAGCATTCACGGCACTGTCGAAAGTTCGCTATTTGCCTCGGCGCGCAAAGCCGGTCTCAGCGCCGACATGATCATGCGCCTGGCGAACGACATTTTCGGTTGGGACATCGACTTTGCACTGGATATTCAGCCCGGTGACGAATTTAACGTCCTCTACGAGAAGCAATATCGCGATGGTCAATACATTAGCGATGGTCGCATCCTAGCTGCGGAGTTTGTTAACGACGGCCATACTTACCGCGCGGTTCGATTCGATTCAGCCGATGGCGAGGTCGGCAACTATTTCACCCCCGAAGGCCGCAGCATGCACAAGCAATTTCTGCGCGCCCCTGTAGACTTTACCCGCATTAGCTCCGGCTTCAGCTTTGCACGCTTCCATCCCATCTTGAATCGAATGCGCGCACACAAGGGCGTGGACTATGCCGCTCCCACCGGCACGCCGATCAAGGCCGCGGGCGACGGTAAGATCAGCCTCCAGGGCGTCCAGAATGGTTACGGCAAAGTCGTTATCCTGGATCACAGCGCGGGCATCACCACCCTCTACGGCCACCTGTCACGCTTTGCCAAAGGCCTTCGCAACGGTACACGCGTCAAGCAAGGCGACATCATCGGCTACGTCGGCATGACCGGCGCCGCCACTGGGCCGCACTTGCACTACGAATACCGGGTCAACGGAGTACACAAAAACCCACGCACCGTGCCGCTGCCCAACGCAAGCCCAATTTCACCAGCGTATGCGGCTGACTTCCGCCGCCGGGCCGATTTGATGCTTACCGCCCTGGACCGGATTGGGCAGCGCTCAGTTTCGGTAGGACCACCGCGACGCTAGTGTCTGGCGGCCCACCTACTAGTGCACTGGGCCGGCTGTCACACTCATGTCATACGCCACAGAGTATTCTCGGCACTTGATTGTCTACCGACCACGCCCATGCTCGATGTGAACCTGCAAGCACCTGATCTCTACATCAATCGCGAGCTGTCCCTACTGGCGTTCAACGAGCGTGTGCTGGCGCAAGCTTCCGATCCCAGCTTGCCGCTGTTAGAGCGGTTTCGTTTCCTGTGTATCTCGTGCGCCAACCTCGATGAATTCTTCGAGATCCGCGTCGCCGGCTTGCAGCAGCGCCTGGAACTAGGCTCCGGTGCAGGTGGACCTGATGGTCTAAGCACCCAAGATCAACTCCATGCCATTCGCCGACGCGCCTCGGCGTTAGTCAGCGCTCAATACGATCTGCTCAATCAAACCTTGTTTCCCACCCTCGAAGAGCAAGGCATTCGATTCGTTAACGGGCGCACCATGACGCCCCAACAGCGCGAGTGGCTTTCCTCATACTTTGCTGCCGAGGTCGAAGCGGTGCTCACACCGCTGGGGCTCGATCCAGCCCGACCCTTCCCGCGCATCCAGAATAAGAGCCTGAATTTCATTGTGCGCTTAAGTGGCAGCGACGCGTTTGGCCGTAATGTGGAACTGGCAGTGGTGCAAGTACCGCGCGCGCTGCCACGGGTGATTCGACTTCCGCCTACGGCGGATGCAACCGACGCCGCGTGCTTTGTTTTCTTGTCGGCAGTGATCTCGACATTCGTTGCCGAGCTGTTCAGCGGCATGGAAGTCGAAGGCTGCTGGCAGTTTCGCGTCACCCGCAATAGCGATTTGTTTGTCGACGACGAAGAAGTCGAAGACATGCTGCGCGCCGTCGAAGGCGAGCTGGCGGAGCGCCGCTATGGCGACACCGTGCGTCTGGAAACACCGCTGGATTGCCCATCCGACATCACCCAATTTCTACTGAAGCACTTTAATCTCGACAGCGACGCCCTGTATCAAGTGAATGGCCCGGTCAACCTCAACCGCTTGATGGCGATCTATGACCTAGCCGATCGACCCGACCTCAAGTTCCAGCCGTTCACTCCGGCGATTCCGAACTGCCTGGTCAACAAGGACGAAATGTTCTCGGTGATTCGCGAGCGCGATGTGTTGCTGTACCACCCATATCAATCGTTCGCACCCATCATTGATTTCCTGCGCCAAGCCAGCACCGATTCAGCGGTAGTCGCGATCAAACAAACCCTCTACCGCACCGGACCGGACTCCCCCATCGTCGATGCGCTGGTACATGCCGCACGTGCCGGCAAGGAAGTCACCGTGGTCATCGAAATCATGGCGCGCTTCGATGAAGAGGCCAACATCACCCTCGCCAATCGTCTTCAGGAAGCGGGCGCGCACGTCATGTATGGCGTGGTCGGCTATAAAACCCACGCAAAACTTATCATGGTAATACGGCGCGAACAGGGCACACTGCGCCGCTACAGCCACTTAGGCACCGGCAACTATCATCCCAAAACGTCGCGGGCCTATACCGATTACGGCCTGTTCACCGCTGATAAAAGTATCGGCGAGGACTTGCACGAAATTTTCTTGCAACTCACCAGTCCGAGCCGTGCAGCCAACCTCAAGAAGTTACTGCAGTCACCATTCACACTGCACTCCGCATTGTTGGAAAAAATTCAGCGCGAGATCCAGCTTGCCAAGCAGGGTCGTCCCGCCCGCATCATCGCCAAGATGAATGCCTTGATCGACCCACAAATCATCAAGGCGCTGTATCAAGCCTCCATCGCCGGCGTCAAAGTCGATTTAATTGTGCGTGGCATCTGCGCCCTGCGCCCTGGCGTGACCGGCGTCTCCGACAACATCACAGTGCGCTCCATCGTGGGACGCTTTTTGGAGCACTCGCGGGTTTACTACTTTCACAACGACAGCGACATCGAGCTGTACCTGGCCAGCGCCGATTGGATGGAGCGCAATTTCTTCCGGCGCATCGAAGTGGCGTTTCCGATCCGCGATCCCCACTATCGGGAACGCATCGTGCGCGATCTGGAAAAGTATCTAGCCGACAACACGCAAGCGTGGGTTTTACATAGCGACGGCGAATATCACCGCGTGCAAGCCGAGCACGCGCCGCACATCTGCGCCCAACAAGATTTCTTGAGCCGCATTAGCTACAAGCATCAATAGAGAAAACGGCTGTTAAAGCGATTGAGCGTCGCCCGTTGGGGTTGGCCCCCACACCTATAGCATCACCAAATCGTCGCGATGAATCATTTCGTCGCGGCCGCGATAACCCAGCAACTGTTCAATCTCACTGGACTGACGGCCGCAAATGCGCTCGGCATCTCCACTGGAATATGCCGACAGACCTCGTGCGATTTCTGCGCCTTCCGCAGCGCGCACGATGACCGCATCACCACGCTCGAAACGACCGATTACCTTGGTCACGCCGGCCGGCAGCAAGCTCTTGCCGCGGCTCAATGCGGTCAGCGCACCGGCATCGATCACTAGCTCGCCTGCCGGTTTCAAGGTTCCGGCAATCCACTGCTTGCGTACCGTGGCCGGGTTGGCGTCGGGATAAAACCATGAGCAGCGTGCGCCGTCCTCGATGCGCTTCAGCGGGTGTAGTTCTTTGCCTAACGACACGCACATGTGACAGCCGGCGGATACGGCAATTTTGGCGGCAGCCACCTTGGTCGCCATGCCACCCGAACCGACATCGGAGGTGACGCCGCCGGCCATGGCTTCGATTTCAGCAGTGATGCCACGCACTTCGGGAATAAATCGCGCGGTCGGATCGCGGCTGGGGTCGGCGGTATACAAGCCGTCCACATCGGATAGCAGCACCAGACAATCGGCGCTGATCATTTGCGCCACACGCGCCGCCAACCGGTCATTGTCGCCGTAGCGAATTTCGGCGGTGGCCACGGTATCGTTTTCGTTGATCACCGGAATCGAACCCAGCTTGAGTAAGGTGCCCAAGGTGCTACGCGCATTCAGATATCGGCGTCGCTCCTCGGTATCGGTAAACGTCAGCAGAATTTGCGCCACGGTTAACGCATGCTGTTCCAACACCTCGGTCCAGGCATGCGCCAAGCGAATCTGCCCAACTGCAGCCGCAGCCTGACTTTCTTCCAGCTTGAGCTTGCCGGGCGCCAGACCTAATTGCCGTCGTCCCAAGGCAATGGCCCCGGACGACACCAACAACACCTCCTGACCTCGGTCGCGCAAGGCTTTGATGTCCTGCGCCAGCGACTCGAGCCAAGACCGGTTCACCTGACCGGTGCCGCGCTCCACCAACAACGACGAGCCCACCTTGACCACAATACGTCGCGCCCGCCGTAACGGCGTCGGCGGTAACCCCGGCACATGGGAACTTGATGAATCGGAAGTGGACGACATGGGCGCAGCGATGGTTGACCATGGAAGCGGCGCGGAGTCTAGGGCCTGTCGTCAAATTATTCCATCGCAACGACGGAGGTCAGCAGGCTCAGGACGCGATGCCGCAGACGTCACAAAATGCCGCGCGTCGCTTTACGCGTGTTGAATGCCGTCCCATATCTGCCTAATATCCCGACGCATTGATCTGTCGTCCAATTCGAGGTGTCACGTGGGTAGAGATTTTGATCCGGTACCAGGGCAGTGGTACGAAGACCTGGAGGAAGAAAGCCTATTCCAGGTGCTATCGGTGGATCCGGATGAAGAGTTGGTACAGATTCAACACGAAGATGGTGAGATCGAAGAATTCGACCTCGATATCTGGCATGAACTCGACTTAGACAAAGCCACCCAGCCCGAAGGCTGGTCCGGCTCAGAAGATGACGACGAGGACGATGAGGAGTGGGAAGAAGACGAGGAAGAAGATGAGGACGACTGGGATGATGACGACGAAGACCTGGACGACGACGAAGACGACGATCGAGGATAGTCGCCAGCCCTGATCCTTCCCCCAGAAGAATCATCTAACGCCGGACCGCCACACAGCGTCCGGCGTTGCTTTTTAGTTACCCCACTGGGCAGGCTTCGCTTAACGACTGCCAGCGGGCATCCCATGCCAGCCAATTCACCGTCGCGCCTTCGGCCATCTGGATTTCGATGCGGCTGTCCAGAGACCAATTGCAGGCGGCAATTGCCTGTTGTTGGTCCCAGCGCTGCACCAAACACCACCGGTCCACATCGGTACGCAGCACCGCCTTGAATCGTTCGACGCCGTCCCAGCACTCGCTATTGGCCAACAGCGCTTGCACTTGCGACTGATCGAACAGCACCGAGGCGGGAATCATCCAACCACAGGCCTCACGCCCCATGAGTCGCAACGCCTTGGCCTGGACCATCGCTTTACCCATCAATACCTGGCGCAACGTCGCTTGCGGCGCATGTGCGTGATGTTCCGAGTGATGAGTGCTGCGAGGGGCAGAGCGATGCGGCAAAACGCTTTCAGTGCGTGGCACGCTTGGTTGGATTAACTCGAAGCTAAACGCTGCCGCTGGCGGTGATAGTGCCTGCGCCGGTAGCACGCCCCGTTCAATACAAGCCACCAAGCGCTTGGCTGGAAATAGACCCTGCGCCCATTGCAGAAATTGCTCACGCCGGTCCGGGGCAACTTCTTCAGACTTGGATAACAGCAGGACATCAGCCGCATCAATCTGCGCTCGCGACACGTCATCCAAAGCAGAGGCGTCGACACTGCGCTGTCCATCCAACAACGCCACCGTGCTGCACAGCCTAAGATAACCGCCGCGCTCGAACAGACGCAGCTCGTCGACAATCGCGCCGGTATGCCCAATTCCCGACGGCTCAATCAGGATGCGCGCCGGCCAATGTTCCGGCTGTGAAGCCAACAGGCCCGACAACTGCCGTCGAAAATCTTCCTCACCGGTGCAACACAAACATCCGCCCGGAATCATGCGCACGTCGTAAGCACCGCGCGCCGCAGCCGCCAGCGTCAAGGTATCGATGCCGGTATCGGTGAATTCGTTAAG
>JANMSB010000179.1:0-8251 GCA_031388915.1 Pseudomonadota bacterium
TGTATGGTGATTCGGTACCGCATGAAACCTTTGAGGAGATGGCGCGGGACTACATTGAAGAAATCCGTAAGGTACAACCCACCGGACCGTATCTGCTGGGTGGCTTCTCCGGCGGCGGCATTGCGGCATATGAGATAGCTCGACAGCTGCTCGCCCAGGGCGAGAAGATCACGCAGGTGATTTTCCTCGATACGCCATTACCCAAGATTGCCACCTTCAACATTGCAGATCGTTTTGCCATCAATTGGCAGGAATTCCGCACCTCGGGACTGACGCTGCTTGCTGACAAGGTGAAGGGAAAAATTGAATGGAAGCGCAAACAGTATCTCAGGCGGCGTGAGAATCAGAAGATTGAAGACGGCGGATCGCTGCAGTTCCAGTCCAGAAAGATTGGCGATGCATTCATGCGGGCAGTAGCAAACTACAGGATGAACTCGACTCCGATTCGAGTCGCGCTCTTCAGACCAAGACTGGACATTCGCTATCGTCTGAGCGGTGGAAGACTGGTTGATCGTGAACGCAACTTCCTCATGCCGGACAATGGCTGGTCGCAATACGTTTCCGCCATTGAAGTATTTGAAGTGCCGGGTAACCACGACAGCATGGTGCTCGAACCGAACGTCCGGGTGCTGGTGTCACTATTGCGGCGTGCGATCAAGACGGCAGAGGAATCCCCAACGTCAGGGATGCCCGCTAACACAGCCGCAGCTACAAATAGTTGACGATGCAAACGCCAGTAGCAACAACCTCTGACGGAAACAGCAGTCCCGCGACGCCCAACGGAATGGAGGGCACTAAGTCCATCCGCCAATCCGTTGTCAGCGGTTCGGTGTGGACGGTGGCCGGGTTTGGTGCGGGCCAGCTACTGCGACTGGGTGGCAACATCATTCTGGCTGCCATTCTGTATCAGGAAGCTTTTGCATTGATGGCGATTGCGTCTGCCGTAGTGCAAGGGTTGACCATGTTCTCGGATATCGGGCTTGGCCCGAGTGTGGTTCAGAACCGCCGGGGCGATGACCGTGACTTCTTGAATACGGCATGGACGATCCAGGTGATACGCGGAGTGATGCTCACCATACTGGCCGTTGCACTCTCGCAGCCACTCGCAGCTTTCTATGCTGCAAATGATCCAAAAGCACTGGAGCTGCAATGGCTATTGCCCATGGTGGCGATCGGCACACTGATTGGCGGCTTCCAGTCATCCAACCTGATGACTGCTACTCGACACATCAATCTACGACGACTCACCACCATTGATCTGGCGGCGCAGATTGTCGGACTAGTGGTGATGATCACGACGGCCTGGTTAACAGGCTCTGTTTATGCCTTGGCTCTCGGCACGGCGGTTGGCGCAGCGACACACTGTTCTCTCGGTCATCTGATACTGACAGGGCAGCGCAATCGATTCTGTTGGGACAAAGAAGCAGTCCACGAAATTGTGCACTTTGGAAAGTGGGTATTCCTCAGCACGCTGATTACTTTCTTTGCGATGCAAATCGACAAACTGTTGTTCGCAAGATTATTCCCCCTCAAAGACGTTGGTGTGTATTCAATTGCTGCTGGATTAGCGGTATTGACGCCTATGTTGATGGGTAGGCTGCAGACAATGATCGCCTTCCCCCTGTACTCGCGTATGGTCAACCTTGATAACGCGCTGGAGCCGGTAGTACATCGCTCAAAAATCCCCATGCTCACTGTTGGCGGCTACCTGGTAGCACTATCAATTGCCGGAGCGCAGACCTTCATTGAATTCGCCTATGACGAACGTTATGCCGCAGCCGGGCTGTACATTCCGATCCTGGCAGCTGGCGCTTGGTTTGCGGTGATTGATGGCATCTACGGAGCTGCATTCCTGGCAACAGGTCGCGCAAGATGGGTGGCGCTGGTAAATGGAACAAAGGTCGGATCGTTCTGCGTATTGGTCGGCCCGGCGACGCATTTTGCCGGACTGCTTGGCGCAGTCGTTGCCGTCGCTGCGTCCGACGTCATCAAGCTCGGTGTCGCCCTCAATCGTGCCCGCAGCATAGGACTGAAGAACCAACGCCCCGAAATGATGTTTACGCTGTACACCGTTGTCACCGGCGTGGGTGTGGGCTGGATCACCACACAAACGCCGTTTGCATCCAACTGGCCGCCGCTGGTGCTGCTCTTTGCTCAGTTCGCCCTGTGCACCCTGGCATTCCTGCCGCCCCTGCGGAACGTTGCACGCACGCTCGTTCGACCGAAGACACAAACACCTGATTCTGGATCATCAATATGAACACGCCGCCTCCCGCAGATGGCTTTGATATCTCGGTGGCCATTCCTTCCTGGAATACCAAGGACCTGACTCGAGCCTGCCTGAAGTCTCTGCTTGAAGGTGACCATGGTTGCCGTATCGAGGTCGCTGTTGTTGATAATGGAAGTCACGACGGCTCGCCGGACATGATCGCCAGTGAATTTCCTGCGGTTAAGCTCATCAGGAATGCACGCAACGAGTACTACTCAAAGGCATCAAACCAAGGCGCTGCGGCTGCCAGCGCGCCGTTCCTGTGTCTTCTGAATTCAGACACACTCATACCGGAAGGCAGCCTGCGAAAGATGGTGGACTTTCTGAAAGCCAACCCGCACTACGGCGCCGTAGCACCGCGACTGGTCAATCTCGATAACTCGGTCCAGCCGATCTGCCGACGCTTTCCGAGCTTGTTTGAGGTAGTAGTTGACCAGTTCAATTTGTCGAACTGGGGCGTTGCCAAACGATACCGCGCAAAAATCGCGATGCTGGATTTTGATCACCTGTCTTCGCTGGACGTCGAGCAACCGCCGGGCGCATGCCTGGTTATGCGTACTGCAGATTTCCATCGACTCGCTGGATTCGACGAAACGCTGCCCCTCTTCTACAGTGATGTGGATATCTGTTTGCGTATCTGGCGTTCAGGCCACCCGATCCGCTTTCTTGCCGATGCGCACATTTATCATGTGGGCAGCGCCTCGGTTGTACGCCATCCACTATGGCGCGCGGAATATATGCGTGATCAAGTGAAGTTCTTTCGCAAGACCAAAGGCGTCTGGGCAGCGCTTTTCGCCAAACTCGTCATCCTGACCTCGGCCACCTTGGTAAGCGTTCGCACGATGTTAGGACGCAGGACTTTGCGCGAGAGAAAGGAGCTATTGGCTCAAATCACGCGTTCAACCCGTACTGCGATTGGACTATGAAACAGCGGTTGAACCACTCCATGCCTTTGAACTCGATTCCGATGCGACCAGTTCCTGGATTGGCATCGTTGTGGGACTTTGTGCCAAGCACTCCAGACTTTGGCCTGAAGTGGAGACGCGCAATGTTGCCCATTCTTTACGCGCGTCGCCGCCCTTCCCATCAGGTACTCAAACCCATTCACCAGCGCGCACTGTGGCTTGTGTACTTTGCTTACTGCCCCGACGACCAAGTGGCAATACATCAGATATTCACGTTGAGCCGATTGAAAGATATGGGTTTCAGCGTGTTGATTATTTGCGCGTCGACATCCCCACACAGCGTCCCCCCGGAACTACGCGATTACGCCGATGCCCTATATTGGAAAGGCTTGTCGGGCTACGACTTCTCCGCATATACGCTAGCAGTCGAAGCGATCAGCCAACATTCAGCCGGCGCTACCGCGCTAATTCTAAATGACTCGATGTTTGGACCGTTCACGGATTTGCGCCCGTTCATTAGCTCTGCGCGTTGGGACCTTACTGGGTTCACCGCCATAAGACTGAACGAGAACCACATCCAATCCTATGCATTCATATTGCGAAATATCGACCCGGATCGGGTTGGCGATTTGCGCACGGTGTTGCACGCCAACAAGGCTTTCAACAATGTTGATACTGTCATTTTGTGTCAGGAAACAAGGTTAGCCAGAGCTGCCCATCGTAAAATGTCTGTGGGTTCGTACGTTTACTGCGATGGAAAAACAATTAACGACCCGTGTCTACAAACGCCATTTGCCCTCCTAGATGCTGACTTTCCATTCATGAAACGCTCGCTTCTCGGAAAGATGCAGCGTTTCCAGGATCCCGAAATTGTGCTGGAGTACTTGGCGGCGAATGACCATCCTCTTTCGGAAGGTAAAAAGTGACCGAATCCTATTTGAATCGGATACTTGGCCCTACAGTTACTCACTATGTTAGGAACAGCAAATGCGTGTATTGCTGATCGCCGAGCAGGCCAATCCAGAATGGGTTAGCGTCCCACTCGTCGGCTGGTCGCTATGCCACGCCATCAGCCAAGTGACGGCTGCTCATATCGTCACTCACGTTAGGAATCGAGATGCTTTTCTGCGAGCTGGGATGCGCGAGGGGATCGACTTCACTGCCTTGGACACTGAGGCTGTCGCCCGACCACTCTATCTTCTAAGCAAGTTTTTACGAGGCGGCGACGGCAAGGGATGGACCACAGTCACTGCCCTGCAAAGCCTTGCCTACTACGCCTTCGAAGGCGCGGTCTGGCGAACGTTCGGCAAACGAATCCAAGCAAGAGAATTTGACCTTGTTCACCGAGTGACGCCACTCTCGCCAACCTCGCCAAGCACGCTAACCAAGAAATGCGCACGAGCCGGCATTCCCTTTTTGATGGGTCCTCTCAACGGCGGGTTGCCCTGGCCATCGGGCTTCGGCCAACGACGCCGAGCAGAACGCGAATGGCTTTCGTATGTTCGGAACGTATACAAACTCATGCCAGGGTACTCGTCGTCACGCAAATATGCATCGGCAATCATCGTTGGCTCACAAGCAACCAAGCAACAACTGCCCAAACGATACCAAGACAAGACGTTCTACATGCCCGAAAACGGCATTGACCTATCACGCTTTAACCGGCATCGCTCCAAGCAAGCCACATTGCCACTTATCGGCATCTTCGTTGGCAGGCTAGTACCGTATAAATGTCCCGATACACTAATTAAGGCAAGCGCATCACTAATCCGCAGCGGGAAAATGCGCCTCAAGATCGTTGGCGATGGCCCTATGCGCCAGCAGTTAGTCGAATTAGCAAGGGCGCAAGGAATCGAACACGGAGTCGAGTTTCTCGGATGGCTATCCCACTCGGACGTGCAATCGGCACTCACCGAGTCTGATTTTCTGGCCCTACCAAGCATTCGGGAATTTGGGGGAGGCGTTGTGCTTGAGGCAATGGCATGCGGGGTGACTCCTGTCGTTGCCGACTACGGTGGTCCAGCTGAATTGGTCTCAGCGGATACTGGTTTCAAGGTGCCATTTTCTGATGAGGCATCTTTGCAACAAAACTTTAGTGCAGCATTGTCTCAACTTGTCGAGAACCCTTCCGTGCTCGATGCGCGAGGCTCGGTTGCCATGTCTTATGTCAGACAGTATTTTTCCTGGCAATCGAAGGCAAAACATCTGGTAAATATATACGGCCAAGTATTAGAGGCGTCAGGTGCAAAGCCGTAGCCGTATAAGGAGCTAGGCATTCATATAGGCAAAACCCGGCAAAACCTGACAACTGAATGTGCACCATTCCTTGATTAGCAAGGAGATATTGATAAAAAGCCCCATGCGCCAGTCAGACCTACCTCAGTCGGGACACAGCGAGTGCCCTCTACTCTAATGCTGTCGCAGCCCAGGCACACTTGTGACAAGGTAGGACGACGTGGTCTTGTAGGCTCTAGCTTCCGCACTCGTTAACTCGCCACACCCCATTCTAGTGGCAGCAATGACATTGGCGGGACCCCGCTCGCACCAACCTCACTAAAAACCAGTGAGCGGTGTAGTTTATAGAATTGCTGCCAGGAGCTTAGCAAATTATGAATGTTCACATACAAAGCAAACCCGTCGTCTTTCGGCTTTACCATTTGTTGCTGTTGGCTTGCGCCAGCTGGGTGTTAAGTTTCGGCTTCGCCGTCGCCGCACCCACTGCGCAACTCGTCGCCTCACGTACATCCGGCCCAGCTCCACTTGCGATATTTTTTGACGCAACTGGCACCACAGACTCAAGCACCTCTGTGGATACGTACAGACAGCTTGGCTATAAGTTCGAGTTCAGCGACCCGACTTCCGGCACGTGGCCGCATTCCGGTCTATCCAAGAACCAGCAAGTTGGTGGCCCCCTCGCCGCGCATGTTTTCGAAACACCCGGCCAGTACGTTGTTCGCGTAACGGCTAAATCCACCGCCGGCGCCACCAGTACAGCGACGATTACTATTAACGTCCAGTCTGCCGATGCAGCTTTTCCCGGCACTCAGACCGTATGCATTTCGCGCAACACCGACTTCAGTGGCTGCCCCGCAAGCGCTCAGCAACTGTCAAACGCTGGCTCATGGCCGCTGTTACGAACGGGTTACCGATATCTACTAAGGGCTGGGCAGGATTTTTCATCGTTGGGCAATCTCAACGTGGGCCCATCGATACAGGACACGCAGGTAGGTTCATTCGGCTCCGGTGCCAAGCCTATCCTCGGCACATTGATGCTTCTTGGCAACGACCCGCTGACGACCAGCTCCATTTCGCGAATCGTAGTCAGGGATCTGAATCCAGACGATATCAACAACATGATCGGCGCGACCGACCTGCTGATATTCCGGAATACTGTCGATCGCGGCGGAATGATCGACATCGCCGGCGCGTTTGATTTCTATGTAGAGCACTCCACCCGCACTGGGTGGCGCAACCCGGAAAACATTTTTGTCGTTGAGAACATCATTGACCGTGGTTACGTCACTAATAACAGTAACCCTAACGGAATAGCGGGCAACGCCGTTAGGTTTGCAATCATGGGCAATTCAATTACCCGAACCCATGAGCACAATATGCGCATCTGGCAGGCTGGTAAGCTCTTCATTGCACACAACAACGCCACAGGTGTCACAGGCGGCGTTCCTCGCCACACAATTAAAATTCATTCACAAGGCCTCGACGCCATCCAGACTCTGACACCCGGGGTCAGACCTAGACAACGTACCAGTGAAGTTGTTATCGCAGATAATCGGCTCGGCAGCACCAGCAGTAACATTAACTGGCTTGTTGGCATTGGCCCTCAGAACGGAGATGAGATAGAGGTACTCGAAAAAATCATCGCTGAGGACAATCGCTTTGCCCACGGCAGCGACTACTACCTAGACTTCCATGCCAGCGGCCGCAATGTAACCACACGTGGCAACGCAGGCGTCAGTGGTGAAACAGCGAACGAAGATATCGGCGGACAGGGAATCACTCCTACCGCGTGGTTCGGACCGTATTACTTTGGACAAGCGTCCGTTAAGGGCATGTTCAGCGGCGCTGCCACAGTAGCTCCACGGAGTCCTAGCGGAATCTCGGTTCTGTGATCCAGACTTTGTGAACCGGGCTCACACCCAGCTCACAATACACAAGCTCATTGGATATCTGTAACTGCCAACTCACTACGGTTGGCAGTTTTTCTGCGAGAAAACGACGAACTCTCGACAACACGGGTCCGGTTGCACAATTTTCATTCACACACCGCGACGAGCGGTACGTCGCGCTTGGGAATTCTATAAAGCAAGATATGCTGTCGGAGATTTTCGGATTCGGTACACTCCGTGGGCAGACCTCGCTTACAACGATCACCGCCCCGCTAAATACTCCGAATCATGGCCTCGAAAAGCCCCAACACGCCGCCATTACTCCTGTACGCCATTACCGCCGCGAATCTGTACGGAACTGAACGTGTTGCGATTGCGACGCTTGCAGCTTTCGCAAAAGAACGCGCTGTTGTCCTGATTGCGCCACCGGGACCAGCCGTTGATCTCGCACGCTCCAAGGGCATACAAACCCTCACTTACATATCAATTGCACACAAGGCGGCGTTACTGTTCAAGTTGAGCTGGCAGAACCCTAGTATCCGATTTATTACAATTTCAGTGGTGGACTCTTATCTTTACTCGGCAGTGCGCCTCGTGCAGCTCAAACCCCCACGACATCTACATATCATCCATGGCAGCGGGTTTCCCGCAAGAAGCTACCAGAGCAAGCGGTATCTAAACTGGATGCCGGTCGATATTTATGCGGTTTCCGATTACACAAAGGCGAGACTATGTGAGTTCGGCGTGAAGCCACATCGGGTGAGAGTCATTGAAAATTTCGTCACCGAAGCGGACCTTGAACAGGCCAGAATCAGAACCCCCTATGAATTCGGCAAACCACCCGTAAAAGTGGTAGTTATTTCCAGGGTGGAGAAACCGAAGCGAGTTGACCTTGTGCTGGACGCGTTAGAGCAGTCGCCTGATCTTGCTAAGTTGTTTCAGTTCGAGATCTA
>JANMSB010000413.1:0-14465 GCA_031388915.1 Pseudomonadota bacterium
GCTGATCCATCCAGTAGTGTCTTTCGGTCAGCCTGGATTTCCGAGCCGATGAGTGGCGCAAGACTAATTGTCGTCAGCATGGTTACTCTCCCAACTTCAGTCGGTCGCCTAATTTGCGCTCTGTCGTAGCGCTGCGGATGAGGCATCAAGACACCGCGATTTTGGCCTGCAACAAGGCCTTCACAGCCCGGTTCGCTGCTGTAGATTCCACATTGCGATAACCCGGCACGCTGGTATGTTCGTACACTTTTTGGCAGTGGCCCGTCGGTCTATACTTCGCGAGCAACTGGAGAGAAACATGACAGAAACACCACATCTGCTCACCGAGGAAGATGGGGCGGTCCTGATTGCTACGCTCAATCGGCCGGAAAAACTGAACGCGCTGAGCAATCAAACGATGGTGCTGTTCGAGCAAGCGCTGTTGCGCTTCCGGGATACCCCCGCGCTGAAGGTCATGCTGATCCGGGCGACCGGGCGCTATTTCTGTGCCGGCGCAGATTTGACTGAAGGATCGGATAACGACCCGCGACGGCTAGCGTCGGTTATCCGGGAAAATCACCGGCTGCGAACCCGCGGCATGCATCGCATCTATGACGAAATGGAGCATATCGAGAAGCCTATCGTCGTTGCGCATCACGCCATGTGCGTGGGCGGCGGGTTGGAGATGTCCCTCTCCTGCGATTTCCGACTCGCCTCCACCCATGCCGGCTATGGGTTTCCCGAAGGCTTGATGGGCGTCGTCCCGGCGTCAAATGGCGTCAGCCGGCTCACGCGCATTTGTGGGCCACACTGGGCGCGTTGGCTGATCATGGCGAACAAGCCAGTGGACGCGCAAACCGCGTTGATAATGGGTTTGGTTCACGCGGTTTATCCGGCAGAAAAGTTCGACGAAGAAGTGTTGGCGTTCTGCCGCCATCTTGCCCAGCAGAATGGCGAACAGATGGGCGCAGCCAAGATCGCCATTGAACTGTGCAACGACGTCAGTCGCGATCAAGCTCGCCATGTGGAGCGCATGGCCAATAGCGCGTTGATGCTGAATCCCGACTATCTTGAACGCATTGACAACTACGTTAAACGACTCGGGCGCAAGTAATTAGGACGGCGTCAATCGGCAACGTTTCTAACGGAAGACCATGCGTTACTGTGGGGGTTACTGGCGAAGCGCCGGGTCCCCCGCTGGTCCCTCCAGGCTGAGCAGGCAACTTTCCATCACGGCCACCGTTTCAGCGTGGCCAAGTGAAATCCCAATCGAAGTGTCGAGCGTGAGCATAAAAGAGATGCTATTCATGAAAGCAGGCACCGATGCAACGGGGATGGGCGGATCTATACCGCGCGACTCAAAATACCGCGTAATACCTGCAATTTGCAGGTTCCGAGCCTTGATTGCGTATTGCACAATCTCAGCGCGAATCGTATTCCGGCGATGGGCAAGTGCGATGAACTCAATAGTGAGTTCCGCGATAGCCCGGCTTTTGGCGTGCTCCCACAGCGCTCTCAGCGGCTGTTCGGACGCCATGACCACTTCTAGGCGCCGAAGCCCCTGGTCGGCGATCCGACGAAACACGGCGAGATACAGATCGTCGATGGTATTGAAATAGTAGTGGATGAGCGGCCCCTTCACCCCTGCCTTAGCGGCGATGCGTCTGGTGCTCACCGCCGCATACCCTTCCTCCCGAATCAGTTGTTCGGTGGCGTCGATTAACGCCTCGCGAGTGGAGGAGTTATCGACGGGACCTTTTCGCTTTGCCTTCATCCAGGCCCGCTAGTGTTGATTCTTCGGCATCCGCACTACGAGCCCGTCGAGTGCTTCAGTGATCTTGATTTGGCATGAAAGGCGTGCGCTCGGATCGGTTTCGTCTGAGAACTCGATCATTTCGCGTTCCATCTGGTTCGCTTCGCCGGTCCGGCCGCGCCAAGTCTCGTCGACATAAACCCGGCAAGTGCCGCAGGCGCATGCACCGCCGCAATCTGCCGTGATGCCAGGCACCGCATTCTTCACAGCCGATTCCATCACGGTGTCGCCGACTTTGGCGTCCACGGTATGCGGCGTGCCGCTCGCTTCAATGTAGGTGATCTTTGCCAAGGAAAATTCTCCAAACCAAAATAGTTATTCGGTCGCTTAGATGTACAAGCCGCCGTTAACTCCGATGATCTGGCCGGTAATGAACCCGGCATCGTCGGAGCAAAGGAACAGGCAGGCCGCGCCAATATCGCCCGGCGTGCCAACGCGACGCACCGGCGTCATCGCGGCAACATCCGCCAACGAGCGGTGGGCAACCGGTCCTCTGGCCATCGGCGTATCGACGATGGACGGCGGGATGGTATTCACCGTGATGCCGCTAGGGGCAAATTCAACAGCCAGGGCCTTGGTGAGCGCGATAACACCGCCTTTCGAGGCTGCGTAGTGCGCCCGCTTTGCGACTCCCGATTGGGCGCTGGATGAGGAGATCGTCACGATTCGGCCCCAGCCTGCCGCCAACATGTCGGGAATCGCGGCCTGGACGCAATGGAATGTTCCCGTCAGGTTGATGGCCAGCATTCGGTTCCAGGCATCGATAGTCAATTCGGTAAACGGCACACTGGCAGATACACCCGCGCTCGTGACCATGATCGAGATCGGACCAAGCTGCTCGCGCACCGCCTGGGTGGCGGCATCGACCTGAGCACGGTCGGTAACGTCAACCTTGTAGGCAAACGCTGGGACTCCTTCTGATCGCACCTCGGCTAGGACTGGCTCAAAGAGCTCGTCTTGCACATCGAAAATCGCCACCGGGTGACCTGCCCGCGCGAGATAGCGGGCAATGCCCACACCCATGCCGGAGGCGCCGCCGGTGACGATGGCAACGCGGTGTGCCGCCGAAGCGCGTGCTGCTTGTTGATGATCGTTCATGTTTTTACTTTAAGGCTTCCAATGCATGGATGCGAGTGGGTACGCCCGCCACACATCGGTTAGGCCGGAGTAATCTCCACATGCAGTTGCAGTAAACCACGCCCGGTATAACGCGGCATATAGCTGTAGCGGCGCGCCCCGGCCGGTCCGTGCATCGCTTCTGAGATACGTACTTCGGACGTTAAATCGAACAAGCGGTTGAGCGCAACGCGCGCCTCGGCGCGGGCGAGCGGTGCCCCGGCGCAGGCGTGGATGCCGCGGCCGAACGCCAAGTGATCAAGGATATTCGGCCGATCCATCACAAACTCGCCGGGTCGTTCGAACCGCTTCGGGTCACGATTGACGGCCCCAATCATCGGCATGACGATCGTGCCAGGCTCGATGTCAATGTCACCCACCTTGGTACGCACCTTCGCCAGACGGAAGCCGCCGACCTTCGAGGGTGACTCGATTCTGAGCACTTCTTCAACAAAGGCCGTAATCCGCTCGCGAGAGTTGCGCAGCGTCTGTTGCAATTCCAGGTTATCGCCCAGTATCTGCATCGAGGTGGTGATCAGGCGCACCGTCGTGTCCTGGCCTGCGGCGAATAGGAAGGAGGCAATCGCTACCACCTCCTCCACCGCCGGCGTAGTGCCATCCGGGAACTTGGCCTGCGCCAGCCTCGTCAGGACATCACCCCGAGGCGTCTTGCGCCGGTCCACGATGAACTCGGCCAAGGCGGCGTCCACCGCTTCGAGCGGATTGTACGCTGCGCCCTTGGATTTCCCGCCGACCGTCGAATGCGTGGCCGGAAGCAGCTCCAGCAATTGCTGATGGAAGCCGTCGGGCAGGCCGAGCAGGTCGGCAACAACGAGGGTGGCCAATGGATGGCTGAGGTCCTTAACGGTTTCAAAGGCGCCGCCCTGGTCCAGGGCGGAGCGGATCTGCCGGTCGGCCAGTTTGAAGATGAATTCCTCGTTTTCCTTAAGGCGCTTGGGCGTGATGACACCCATCAGCAGAGATCGGTGCGCCGTATGCTTGGGCCGATCCATTGCCATGAGCAGCGATGCCATCGGCATTTTCGGACGGTGCGCTTCGATCTGGGCCGTAATGTCCTCGCCGTCCGGCTTGAACGGCAGCGGCGGAAAGGGCCCAGTGACGGCGGTCACCAAGGAATAGTGTTCGTCGTCGCGGAATATCTTCAGGGCTTCGTCATAGTCCGTCACGGCAACCACGTTGTGGTGCTTCAGACGTACGGCTGGCCCCTGAGCGCGGAGGTATTCGTAATACGGATACGGGTTCTGGTGCACGTTCGGGTCGGTGAACCAGTCAAGGCTGTCGAAATTGTCCAAGGGAACCTCCGGAATCGGCGGGCAGCGTCCAATTTCAGTTGCGCCCCGGTCTGTGTTTAGCGATTGCTAAAACTGAGTTTATCCTACGCAGTGCTGCGCGGACGTGTCAATGGGGAGTTGTGGGTGAGGTCTTAATGAGGCGGTGTTTACCAGCATCCAGGGACCAAAGGTCGTCGGTTTTCGGCTGGTCTGTATTTCCAATTGACCAAGATCCGACCAGGCGGCCCTTTGTTGACTCAACGAAACGGATTTTTGCTTCAACGCATGACGAGTAGTTTCTGAAACTACTTCCCGCGTCTGCCGTTCAAGCGCGGATGGGCCAACACGATGACACACAAACTGCGGACGCAATGGGTGTCCACATGGTGGACTACGCCACCTATAGCGCTCACGCTTTCATCTGCATTTCACGCGTTGGTTGAGTCTTCGTCTTGGCGCTGTTCAGTAACATGCATAGCTCGTCCGTATAGACATGGCAGCGATTCCAGTGCTGCGGGTCCTGCTACGATGTTTTACAATGTGGAAACTCTGAAACATCGATGAGGAATTGGGGAATGGGGAACTCTGACGAGAATGAGCGCAGCGGCACACAGAGCATCGAGCGTGCGATCACGTTGTTGCGCGAAATCTCGACGCGCAGCCACTTCGGCTGGCAGATGGCCGATCTCGCTGCGCGCTGCCATCTCGGCAAGAGTACCGCCCATCGAATACTTGCTTGCTTGGTCCGCGAACGGCTAGTTAAACAGCGGCCTAGTGATCGGCACTACCTACCTGGGCCGATGCTGTTCGAGTTGGGCTTGTCTCTGCCGGCGCTTGGGGATATGCAAGACGTGGCGCACCATCGACTGGCGGAGCTGGCGAAACGTACTTCGGGTGTCGCGTTCATGATGCTCCGCAGTGGCGACGATTTCGTCTGCGCTGTGCGAACCGGCAATCGTGAGTTAAAGGCGCTGACGATCTCTCCAGGCACGCGCAGGCCGCTGATCACGTCGGTGGGTGGTGTCGCGATGCTTCTCAAGTTACCCGTACCCGATGCCCGCGCAATCATTCGCCGCAACTTCGCGACACTGAAAGAGTCAGGCCTCAGCAAGAACCGCGCGCGCGCCTTCCGCGCGATGCTGGAACGAACGCAGACCGAAGGCTTCGCCATCAATGCAGGCTATATCGTTCCAGGATTCAATGCCTACGGGCTCGCACTGCCCGACGCGACGGGCGCACCGTTTGCCTCAATTACGGTGGCAGGACCGTCAGCCTCATTGCCGCTCGGGCGTGTACCCGAAATACGGCGCTTGCTGCAATCGGCCGTACAAGACCTGCAAACAGCAGTACCCTGAGCGGGGCCATTCGCGCGAGGCTGAATTCCACAATGCGACAAGCTGTCCACGGCTACGCTGGCCCGGACGCTATTATTATCGTTTCCAATTTACGGTCGGGGATCGCATGGAATTCAATCTGATCTCGCTTCCCGTCCAATACCAGCATAGGGTGATTGTCATGTCTCAGCTCGCAGGCCACAAATAATGCGCGACGCAGTAATCGTATCCGGCGCTCGTACGGGAATCGGCAAGGCCTTCCGCGGCGCGCTCAACAATACCCACGGCGCCACCATGGGCGGCCACGTCGTCGCACAGGCCGTCCAGCGTGCGGGGCTTGATCTCGCCGAAGTCGAGGACGTCATCCTCGGCGCTGCTTGGCCGGAAGGCGCAGTCGGCTTCAACATCGGCCGGCAGGCGGCGATGCGTGCGGGATTGCCGGTGACCGTGCCCGGCACCCAGGTCAATCGCAATTGCGCATCGGGGTTGATGGCAATTGGCATTGCCGCCAATCGCATCCAATGCGGCGAAGCGGCCGTGCAAGTCGCAGGCGGCTTGGAGTCCGTTTCGTTGGTACAGAACACTCGCAATCGCACTTGGGTCGAGGAAGAGTGGTTAAAAGAACATTGCCTGGGCTTGTATTGGCCGATGATTCAGACCGCTGATTACGTCGCGCAACGCTATGGCGTATCGCGTGAGGCGCAGGACGCCTACTCGCTGCAGAGCCAGCAGCGTACTGCTGCGGCGCAGGCAGCTGGACGCTTCGATGCCGAGATCGTGCCGTTCACAACCATCAAGCTGCTCAAGGACAAAGAAGGCAAGGTGACCGGCGAAGAACAGGTCACGCTCACGCGTGACGAGGGCGCACGCCCCGACACTACATTGGAAGGTTTGGCAAAGTTAAAACCGGTAGATGGCGACGGCAAGTTTGTCACGGCCGGCAACGCCAGCCAGCTCTCTGACGGAGCCGCAGTCTGTGTATTGATGGACGGCGCGCTGGCAGAACAACGCGGCTTGAAACCACTCGGCATTTATCGCGGACTGGTCGTGGCAGGTTGCGACCCCAAGGAAATGGGTATCGGTCCCGTGTATGCCGTGCCAAAACTGCTCAAGCGCTTTGGCCTGAAAGTTGAGGACATTGGGCTGTGGGAGTTGAACGAGGCGTTCGCAGTGCAAGTTCTCTATTGCCGCGAAAAGCTTGGCATCCCCGACGACCGGCTGAACGTGAATGGCGGTGCCATCTCTATTGGCCACCCATTCGGTATGACCGGCGCGCGCTGCACCATGCACGCCCTCATTGAAGGTCGTCGTCGTGGCGTCAAATATGTCGTGGTGACCATGTGCATCGGCGGCGGCCAGGGCGCTGCTGCTTTGTTCGAAGTAGCATGATGCGTCTAAGCCTTGTCGTTACGGGAGAATTTGAGTGATGAGCAAGGGTACGCTTTTGGTAATCGGCGCAGCGGGTGATGTGGGACAAGGCATTGTCGCAGCAGCACTCGCCTCCGGCCGTCAAGTCATTGCCGCTGGCCGCAGTGGCGAAAAGCTCGAACGCATCGCAGCGCGTTATCCCGATAAAGCATTCGCATACGTTGTCGGCGATATCGCCACCGAAGCCGGTGCAGTGACGCTGTGGGATGAAGCGGCTAAGAAGTTTGGCGGGATTGACGCCGTGGCTGTCTCAGTCAATGTAACAAGCAAACGTCAACCGCTGATGGAATGGAATGCGACAGACTTGTCTGCCTATTTTTCAAGCGAACTGCTCGCGCATCTCAACGCGGCAAAAACCTTCATTCCCCGTCTGCCGGAAACTGGTGTCTTCATTGGTATTGGTGGTGGTACGGCTGATTTCATCATCCCGAAAATGGCATCCATCTCCATGTCACAGGCTGCACAAAGGATGATGTATCGCGGGCTGGCGCGCGAACGGCGCAGCGGTGCAGAAATCCGTGAGCTGATGGTTGTTTCTATGGTCAATGGCGAGAGCAGCCGCGAAACTGCGAAGCCTGAGTGGGTCACGGACCTCGATATTGGCCAGCACCTTTGCGCCATCCTCGATGCGCCGACAAACTTTCCGGGGCCGGTGCTGCAGCTGAAATCGCGTGAGCAAGTGGGTCATCCCGAAGCGGCGTGACCGGTGCCCTCGGCAACGAGGACAGCTTGATGAGAGTTGATCTGCCCGTGCGCTACTCGCGCGGCAATCGCATCAGGTTGGCAATGTTGTTTTTCTGGATCGCTGACGAGCCACCAAAGATCGGCATCACCAGCACGTCGCGCACGTAGCGCTCCATGGCAAAACCATGCGCATAACCGTACGCGCCCAGCACCTGCTGGCAAGTGAGCACGATCTCGCGCGCGGTGTCGCACACGAACAACTTGGTCATTGATGTGTCTACCGCGCTGGGCTGCCCCGTGTGCACCTTCCACGCAGCGTGCGCCAACATCAAACGGCAAGCAGCCAGTTTGGTTTGCACATCCGCGAGCATGTGGCGTATCGATTGGATCCCACAGATACGACCACCGAACTGCTTGCGTTGCTGGCTGTATTCCCACGCTTCGGCGACTGCGGCTTCGGCAATTCCCACCGCCATCGCTGGAACTTCCAGCTTTTCCGCTTCGAGCGTGGGCCCCGCGAGCAGCGACCAACCGCGGTTCCAACCGGTTTCACCACCGATTACGTTTGCAAATGGCACCTCAACGTCTTCGAGTATTACGTCGTTGGTCGGAATGCCGCGCATACCCATGGTGCCAACTGACTGCATCGTAATGCCCTTCGTGGTGGGCGGCACGAGCACGATCGAGAGATTTTTGTAGCGTGCCTCCGGCTCGCCGGAACGCACCAACATGTATATGTAGTCCGACATCTCCGCGCCAGAACACCAGCGCTTGTAGCCGTTGATGATGACCTTATCGCCCCGACGTTCCGCCCGAGTTTTCACACTCGCCAAGTCAGCACCGACATCCGGCTCCGATAGTCCGTAGGCAAACAGAATGTCGCCTGTCGACAGACCCGGCAGCAATCGCTGCTTCTGTTCTTCGGTGCCTGCCTCGGCGATATTAAGGCTGCCGTAGCACGCGTTCATGATGTAGATGCCTGCCAGCACGGTGCTACGACGGGCCAGCTCCACGATCGTCGTGACCATTCCCAGTACATCTCTTCCTAGACCACCATATTCCTCTGGCACGGTCAGTCCACATACGCCCAACTCAGCAATGCGTTTGAGCATCTCGCGCGGGATGCGGTCCTCAAGGTCCCAGCGAGCGACCATCTCGGAGGTTATTTCCTTTTCGAGAAAGCGCCGCAGCAGGTCGCGCAATGCCTGGGTATCTTCGTTTTCGCTAAAGTCCACGACTCGAGTCTCCAAATAATTCTCTAGCCTAAATCCGAATCGATATTCCAAGCCGCGGCTTCAGACCTTCAAACGATCACCAAACAGAGCCGCCGAGGGATCGGCATCGCCGTGTTGGCCGACTTGAACCGGCTTGCCAAATAACCCACGCGGCCAATCGGCCGAATCGGCCCAGATGCGCCACGAATCGAGCACAACCTTGCGATTGGCAATGCGCCACTCGCCTTGACGCTTCTCCATCACGTCAAGATAGCGACCCCACATGGTGATGTCGTTAGGCGTGCCGTCCTTGCGGCGCAAACGCTCGTACGCGTGGAAGTGGGACTCGACACGTGCTTCGTTGCCATCGATGCGGATGAGAATGTTGCTTAAGCTGTGCAGTGTCTGATCGCGCGATCGCAATACCGGCATGCAGTAGTCGACGAACGCTTCAGCGGTGCCTTGCCAGAAAATGTGATCGTCCACGGCGCCGGGCCAATAGACGCCAAGCAGCAATTCCGGATCGCAGCGGTCGACTGCGTGACAGTAGCGGTACAGACAATCCTGGATCGCCACGCGATCCACCAGTTCCTGCAACTTGGCCGCATCGTTCGCGGTTAAATTCACGAGCGCTCTCCGATGGGATGTGATGATGTGTGCGCCGTTGCGCAGAGCACGAAGCGCACACCTGTCCCGCGTCCCCGAGTCGATGCAACGGGAGTGATTAAGAAACCGGGCGTGTTCGCGGTTCGGTACCGCCATACCAACGGTGCCCAATGTTATTGAACGCCGTCGATATCGAGCTGTCCGCGAGTCTTAGATCGCGCACGGACAGCCCACTTTCATACATTACAGCTTCTCAGAGCTTGTAAAGAGCTGCTGCATTGCCACCCAGCACTTTCTTCGCCTTCTCATGTCCGACGGCGTCGTAAATCTGCTTGGCGACTTCACCGCAACGGCCATACACACTTTCCGGGTGCGGGTAATCAATGGACCACATGATGTTGTCCGCTCCGATCCGATCAATCAGTTCAATACCGATTGGATCGTCCATGAACGTCGCTAGACAATTGCGCTTCCAATAATAGCTCGGCAGATGGGGCAGCTGCGGTTTCAGGATTGAGTAGTAGGAGCGGCAAACATTATCCATCGAGTACACGGAGTCCGCGACCCAGGCGATACCACCCTCAGCGAACACGACCTTGAGGTCAGGATGGCGTTCGAACACGCCCGAGAAGATCAACTGACCGAGGAGTGACCGGAACGGTGACATGTTGCGCGCAACGTTGGCGCCAAGCGATCCCCAGCCCGAGAACTCTCTGAATGCGGTCACGTGGAAGGACAGCGGAATGCCGGTCTCCACAATTGCACTCCACACCGGATCCATCTCGCGGCTGTTGTAGCGCACGCCCTTCGGGTAGGACGGCATCTGCACAGACTTGTAGCCGAGCTGCTTGATCTTCTGCATCTGATCGCGCGCAGTCTCCGGCTTCAAGAAGCTATGGAGCATGGCCACGCCGGTCAATCGGTTGTTACTAGGACGGGTGTATTCGATAAGCCACTCGTTGTAGGCATCCATACAGGCCACGTACATCTCCGGGTCTTCCCCGATGATGCCGTTCAGCGCTTGCAGTTGTCCGTGATAAAGCACAGACGCTTCGATCCCCTCGGAAGCCATTGCGCGCAACCTTTCGTCGCGATCCCAGAATCCAGGGCATTCATGACCAATGGTGCCGATACCGGGCGGATCGTACGAGCGGCCCTTGTACTCAAGATGCACCAAGCCTGTAGCCGGGTCGCGCCAGATTTTCGGCGCGCGATCCTTGAGGTTCGCGGGCACACGCTCCTCGAATAGATGGTCCATTTCGAGATTGTGGTCGTCTGCCGATATCATGCGAATGTCGGCCGGCGGACGCCAGCTATCCTTCGGTATGATGCGGTCTATCGGATTGGGGATAACATTAATTTCGGTGGCGGCCATGGGCGGTTCCTCGGTAGCACGCAGCTATTGGGTAACGGATTATAACGTTTTATAGCGTTGGGGTTGGGGCGTGCATGCACACGCGGGACCGCACCTTTTCATATTGTGAAATCTCATAAACTGCCACACGCACGCGGCGATGTCGCTGTCGAGTGTGTAGGGCACCTACGTAACCCATGCCTTGGAAGACATCGAAAATAATCGTGTGCTAAGCGCGATTACAACGGTGACTCATTCCCGTCCTGAGAACGAATCGCAACTGGCGGGAAGATATCCGGTGCCGTGACCCAACCGCAGACGGACCGGCGCGGTTGGTTGCAAGGCGACTGCTTTGCTTACAGAATTTCCGCGAGCACCGTACCCACAGTATAGGTTTCTCCGATCTGGGCAATGATCTTGAGCTTACCGCTCGCCGGCGCCTCAATTTCCTGAACAGACTTTTCGCTCTCTAGCGCGTACAGCGGTTGGCCTTCCTTCACGTCCCCGCCGTCGGCTACGAACCATTGAGAGAGAACGCCCTCGTTCATCGAGAAGCCGATCTTGGGAAGTAAAATCTGTGTAGCCATGGACTTGTTTGACTCTAGATAACTGGATTAGCGAAGGGTGGCGCGCACGGCCGCTTCGATCCTTGCCTGAGTTGGAATGAATTCCATTTCAAGCGGCTTGGAAAACGGTACCGGACAGTAGTGGGAGCCCACGCGCTCCACCGGCGCGGCGAGCTTGCCGAACAGCGTCTTATGGATGCACGCGGCAATCTCCGCGCCAACGCCGAACGGTGTCACTGCCTCATGCACAATGACCGCGCGCCGCGTTTTCGTCACCGAAGCGAGGATCGTCTCGAGATCTAGCGGTGCGATGGTGCGGAGGTCAATAATCTCGACGCCAATTTTTTCCTGCGCCAGCTTCTCGGCCACTGCGACGCAGTCCGTGATGCAGCGACTGTAGCTGATCACGGTGACATCGCCGCCTGCGCGCAGGATGTTTGCCTTGCCGAGCGGGATGCGCACGCCGGGTTCAGGCGCGAGACCCGGCGCCCAATAGCTAGGCATGTTTTCGATGAAGATGCACGGATCGTCATCGAAAATGCACGAGAGCATCAGCCCATACGCATCGGCAGGCGAAGACGGTGCGACCACCTTGATGCCCGGCGTGTGCGCGAACCATGCTTCGAGATAATCTGCGTGCTGGCCACCTGTGCCGAAGCCAGCGCCAGTCATGGTGCGGATCGTGAGCGGCACATGCGTCTGGCCGCCCGACATGAAGCGTAGCTTCGCTGCATGATTCACGATCATGTCCATGGCAACCGTTGTGAAGTTCATGAGCATGATCTCCGCCACGGGCCGCATACCAACAATAGCGGCGCCGATGGCGGCACCCATGATTGCTTGCTCGGCAATGGGGGTCGAGCGGACACGGCTCTTGCCGTATTTAGTCGACAAGCCCTTGGTGATGCCAGCAATGCCGCCCGCCTCCTCGTCGCCGACATCTTCCCCGAGCACAATCACGTTGTGGTCAAGCCCCATTGCGTCGTGCAGGGCCATGTTGATGGCCTGGATGGTGTTAACCATTTTCGGCTCAGCAGTATTCGTCACAGCGTTCATGCGGGCAGCTCGTAGGCAAAGACATCGCGGCGCAATTCCGCGAAGTCGGGGTTGGGGCTCGACAGAGCAAACTCAACAGCAGCATCGATTTCGCGTTCAATAGTGGCCTCGAGCGCAGCCAACTCGGCTTCGCTCGTCTGCCCATTGGCAAGGAGCCAGGCGCGGAACTTCGGCACCGGATCTTTGGCCATCGCCGCTTCCTTCTCGCCCTTCTGCATGTACGAGTCAGCATCGCCGAAGATGTGACCAAAGAAGCGGAACGTGCGCGCCTCAATGAGTGTCGGACCACCGCCTGATCGGGCGCGCTCCACGGCTTCTTTGGCCGCCGCGTACACCGCGAGTGGATCGTTGCCGTCAACCGTCACACCGGGCATTTGATAACCAAACGCGCGGTCGGAAATCTTGGCGGCCGAGGTTGCAACCTCATAGCGGGTGTGTTCGCCGTAACCGTTGTTCTGGCACACGAACAGCACCGGCAGCTTCCAGACGGCCGCCATGTTGAGCGCCTCGTGAAATGCACCGATGTTGGAAGCGCCATCGCCAAAGTATGCGACGGCAACCCGTTTCTCGCCCCGGATCTGCGCTGCCAGCGCGAGCCCGTTCGCGATTGGCATGGAACTGCCGACAATACCCGTAGTCACCATGACGCCACTCTTGGGGTGAGTGATGTGCATTGGGCCACCCTTGCCTTTGCAGGTGCCGGTCACCTTGCCGGCAATCTCGGCCCACAGTTCGCGCACTGGCACGCCCTTGGCAAGCATGTCATGGATGCCACGATAGATCGTGCAGATATAGTCGTCGTCCGTCAGATTGACGGATACCGCCGACGGAATGGCTTCCTGTCCGCGAGGCGAGTAATACGGTGCGACGATCTTGCCGGCCTTGATCACCGCACGAAAACGCTCGTCGTTCTGTTTAATCAGCGCCATGCGCCGATAGATCTCAACGTGCGTCGAATTCATTGCACGGTCTCCACTTTGCAAAGTCCCCAAGGACGGTCAGCCACCAGAAACGCCATAATCACGCACATCTAGGTCAGTGTCCAGCAGCACGAAGAGATTAATCGCACCCGAAGTGCGCAGATAACGAAGCCCTCCTGCCTGCCTCAGTCCTGGGTTCCACATTGTGAGAGCCCGCCCACACACAGGTACTTCAGCTCCGTGTAATCCTCGATTCCATACTTGGAGCCTTCGCGTCCCGAACCTGATTCCTTGATGCCGCCGAACGGCGCGACTTCGGTGGAGATCAAACCGGTGTTGATGCCGACGATGCCGTATTCCAACGCTTCGCCGACGCGCCAGCTACGCGCGAGATCGCGGGTATAGAAGTACGAGGCCAAACCAAATTCGGTGTCGTTGGCCATTTGAATGGCTTCGGCTTCGGTCTAGAAGCGAAACAACGGCGCGAGCGGGCCGAAGGTTTCTTCGCGCGCCACCAGCATGTTGGGTTTCACGTCGGTGAGGATGGTGGCCTCAAAGAACGAGCCGCCGAGTGCGTGGCGTTTGCCACCTAGTGCCACCTTGGCGCCTTTGCTGACGGCATCGGCTATGTGCGCTTCAATTTTTTCTACCGCCTTCATGTCGATAAGCGGCCCGAGTTCGGTGGGACCTTCCAGGCCATTGCCGACCCGCAGCGCTTTGACGGCGGCACTCAGTTTGGCGGCAAATACATCGTAAACACCGTCTTGCACCAGCAGGCGATTGGCGCATACGCAGGTTTGGCCGGTGTTGCGATACTTGCTGGCAAGAGCGCCTTGCACGGCGGCATCGAGATCAGCGTCGTCGAACACGATGAAGGGCGCGTTGCCGCCGAGTTCCATGGAGGTCTTTTTGACGGTGCCGGCACACTGCGCCAGGAGTTTTTTGCCGACTTCGGTGGAGCCGGTGAAGCTGAGCTTGCGCACAATGGGATTACTGGTCAGTTCAGCGCCGATCACAGTGGCGTTGCCCGTGACCACGTTTAGTACCCCGGCCGGAATGCCAGCGCGAACGGCCAGCTCCGCCAACGCCAACGCGGAGAACGG
>JANMSB010000054.1:0-5296 GCA_031388915.1 Pseudomonadota bacterium
AGTACGCGGGATGCAGGCAGTTTCCCCTTGCTTGCATCCCGCCTTTTTTTCTTGATGGTGGAGGTCTTACATGTTGTTTACACGACTTGGCACAGTAATGGCGGTGGCGGCGCTGATTTGTTCAGCGAGTTGCACGTTCGCGGCAGGGGCATTGCCAAAAGCTAAGAACGCCAACGAAGCGGTGGTGATCAGTTTGCTCGATGTCGCGTTCAATCAGAAAAAAATCGTCGAGGCTTTCGATAAATTTGTGGGGCCTTACTACCGACAACACAATCCATCAGTGCCGGACGGTAAGGAAGCGATCATCAAAGCGTTGCCATCGTATCTGGCAGCGGTGCCGGATCTGCGATACCACTTCAAGCGCGTGCTTTCCGACGGCGATTTGGTGGTTGTGCATTCGCACGTTACCAACAATGCACAGGATCGCGGCATGGCAGTGATCGATATCTTTCGCGTCGAGAATGGCAAGGTGGTTGAGCATTGGGATGTCGCACAGCCGGTGCCGGAAAAGGCGGCTAACGACAACACCATGTTCTAAAGCAGGTCTGATTAACTACATTTCGGACGCTTCGACGGAGTTCATCCTGAGCGGAGTCGAAGGGCTCAGCGACCGGGACAGTGTGCATTATTCCGGTCATCGAGCGGAGTCGAGATGTCTTAGTACTTGCAAATCAGACTTTCTCTAAATAGGAAGTTGGGGTCTTGGGGGTTTGGTGAACGACGTCGACTTAGCGCTAGAAATAACGCGCCTGCGGGATATTCGCGAAATCGAGAATCTCCAGGGCCGCTATATGTATTACATCCAGTCGCACCACTACGAAGAGATTCTGGATATGTTCGCACGCCACGATCCGGAGGTTTCGGCCGAGGTTAGCGAGTCGGGGGTGTATGTGGGGCGGGCCAAGGTGGCGGCGTTGTTCCTGCAACTGTTCAAGCCATTTTTTACGCAGCCCGGGTCATTGCCGGTTCATATGATCACCTCGCCGGTGATCGAGGTGGAGCCGAACGGACAAGTGGCGTATGGCATGTGGCAAACATTGGGATGCAATACGTTTCCCACCAAGGATGGGCCGGTTGCCACCTGGCAGCAAGGCAAGTACGACAATATTTTCATCAAGGAAGAGGGGCGTTGGTGTTTCAAACAGTTTCGCTGGCTGTGCAATTTCCGCACGCCCTTTGATCGCGGCTGGGTAAAAACTCCGGTCATCGATGTCGAGCCGCTGGATATCAGCCAGTTTCCGCCGGAGCTGCATCCCACCCGTCCAGGTGAGCGTTACGACACTTATGACGTTCGCAAGCCGATGCACTTCGGGCCGCTGCCGCCTGCGCCTATCGACCGCCCGCTAAGAAAATGCTGAAGGAGTTGTCATTTCGAGCCCTTCGACTCAGCTCAGGACAAGCTCCGCGAGAAATCTTTGTTTTTTGGTGTGCGCAAGGTCAAGCACTTGCAAGATTTCTCCTTTCAGTCGAAATGACAGCAGCAAGTTAATCAGAGTTTCCGCTAACCACAGCATCACACATTAAATACCGAGGCCGGCGCAATGCGGAGTTCTAATACGAGTTGGTTGAGCTACGAGAACGGTACCGTTCTATTCACGAGTTTGATTATCGGCGTGACCACCTTTGATCGTCTCGCCGTGAACTTTATTTCTCCGTATCTGGTGCGTGACCTACATCTGAGCAACGTGCAGCTCGGCATGTTGTCGGCGGCGCTGTCGCTTGCCATCGCGGTAGTCGGTTTTCTGGTGGGCGCATTGTCCGACGCCAAGGGCTGGCGCAAACAATTGCTGGTACCGGCGCTGGGCTTGTTTGCAGTCATTTCGGTGTTCTCGGGTCTGTCCGTCACGTTTTTGGGGCTGATGGTGACCCGCTTGGCGATGGGCATGGTGATGGGGCCGATCAATATGATCACCCAGTCTGTCATCGGTTCGGAGTCGTCGGATCATCGTCGAGGCCTGAACCTCGGCATGCAGTCGGTGATCATTTTCGTTGCTGGTCCGATGCTCGGACCCATTGTTGCGACCAGCGTCGCTGAGACTTGGAATTGGCAGGCGGCCTTCTTCGTTTCGACCCTGCCCGCGTTGGCGCTGATGGTGATTGTGGCGCGTTTCATGCGCACGCAACAGCAATCAAGCGCCATACGGGAACAGACGGTCGGCGCAATGCCAGCACCACAACGCCCTGAAGTTCGCCGCAATGTGCGGTTGTGCGTCTTGATTTCCGCCATGTTCATGACCTGGCTGGTGGTGCAGAACACCTTCCTGCCGGTTTACCTGGTGAATGTAATTCATATGACGCCGACGCAGATGGGTTGGCTGCTGAGCGTGCAAGGCGTCGCTGCCTGTGTGGGTGGATTGTCCTTGCCTTTCTTGTCCGATCGACTTGGCCGCAAGACCACGCTGGTGTGTGCCACGCTGCTCGGTATGGTCGCGCCACTGGGTACGTTGCTGGTACACGACGCGCCGATGTTGCTGGCGGTGTTGTTGTTCATTGGCGGTCTTGCCAATGGCGCGATGCCCTTGTACGCGGTCATTATTCCGAGCGAATCGGTGGCGCCACAACGGCTGGTCAGGACCATCGCGCTGATCATCGGGACCGGAGAACTGTGTGGCGGTGTGGTCGCGCCCATCTTGTCAGGACGCGCTGCCGATAGCCTCGGCGCGGACGCGCCGTTCTGGATCATCACAGTCGCGGCAGCCGTGAGCGCAGTAATCGCCCTGCTCATCCGTGAGACCGCACCGCCCCGCAAGGCTTCTGTATCCACCTCTCCGGCCGAGACGGCCGCACCGTAGGCAATGCGAATGATTGCTGTGCATGCCACTGCGGCTTTCGATTATGTGATTGTCGGCGGCGGAACTGCCGGTTGTGTACTGGCTGCTCGCCTTAGCGAAGATCCAACAGTGCGAGTGTTACTACTCGAGGCGGGTCCCAAGTCGAATAGCTTATGGATTCGCATGCCCGCAGGCATGGGCAGGTTGTTCGTCAATCCCAAGTACAACTGGGGCTATCTCAGTCAGCCCGAAGCACACTTGAATCAGCGCGCCATGTATGTGCCGCAGGGCAAAACTTTGGGTGGTTCCAGCGCCATCAACGGCATGGCTTATGTGCGCGGTCAAGCGGCGGACTATGACCAGTGGCAGGGCATGGGCAATACCGGTTGGGCGTGGTCGGATGTACTGCCTTATTTCAACAAATCCGAACATCGCGTTGGCAGTGTAGGCGGGCAGCGCGGTCGAGTGGGTCCGCTCTCGGTTAGCGATCCGAGCTACCGTCACCCAAGCGCGCAAGCCTTTGTCGATGCCGGGGTGCGTTTGGGCTTGCCGTTGAACGACGACTTCAACGGTGATTCACAAGAGGGCATCAGCTTTCTGCAATACAGCATTGATAAGGGCCGACGGCACTCGGCTGCCGATGCCTATTTGCAGCCGGCGCGTGCGCGGCCAAATCTTGCGGTTGAAACCGAAGTCTTCGTACACCGCGTGGAAATTCGTGATCGGCGTGCAGTTGCCGTGGAATATGTGCGCGACGGCGTGATGCAGCGAGCGGTGGCCGCGCGCGAAGTGATTGTTGCGGCGGGAACATTTGGTTCACCGCGGGTGCTAATGCATTCCGGCATAGGTCCCGCAGCACATCTGCGCGAGCTGGATATTGCGGTGGCGCAGGATTTACCGGGCGTGGGCGAAAACCTCATCGATCATCCGTATGTGCACATGACTTACGCAACCCTGCGTCATAGTTCGTTGAACGCACAGTTGCGTGGCTGGCGCGTCATGCTGCACGGACTGAGATGGCTGCTCCAAGGTACGGGTCCGCTCACCATCGGCGCATCCCAGGCAGTGGCTTTCGTGCGTGGTCTTGCCGATGCATCACGACCCGACTTGCAGATCAATTTCCGTCCCATCAGCTTTCAGTTCGATAGCAGCGGCCGGCTGGCACCGGATCGCACCGCGCGTATTACCGCTGCGATCTGTGGACTGCGTCCGGAGTCGCGCGGCCGGGTGCGACTGACATCGAACGATCCGCAACAGCCGCCCGCGATTCAATGCAATTTCTTGAGCGCACAGCGCGATGAAGACACCTTGGTCGCCGGTGTACGGTGGGCGCGCCGGATATTTCAAGCCGAGCCGCTGCGTTCGCGAGTGGTGAGTGAAGATGCACCCGGGGCCGCTTGCAGTACCGAGAACGATATTCGCACTTTCATTCGTAGCACCACCCAGACCACCTGTCATCCGGTAGGCACGTGCCGCATGGGCGCCGATGCTGGTGCGGTGGTGGATGATCATTTGCGGGTGCGCGGCATTGAGGCGTTGCGAGTCATCGATGCGTCGGTCATGCCCATGATCGTTTCGGGGAATACCGCAGCAGCGACCTTCATGATTGCGGAGAAGGGCGCGGATCTGATTAAAGCGGCTGCGGCAGCGCACCGCGCGTAGCACTATTACGGGAGATATCCAATGGCCAGAGAGCACATCAAACGTTGGAAAATTGGCGATGTGGAGGTGGTGCGCATCGTCGAGATTAACGCCGAGCAGATAGATAGCTCGGTGATGTATCCGGACGGCACTCCGGAGTTGGTCAAACGTCATCCGTGGCTGGTGCCGCGCTTCGCCACGCCCGACGGGCAGATCATGATCTCCTTTCAAGCGTTTGCCGTGAAGATTGGCAACCGACGCATCATGGTGGATACCTGCGTCGGTAACGAGAAGCATCGTTTGGCGCCGATTTTCAATCAGCTACAGACTTCGTTTCTGGATGACCTGGCGTTCAGCGGCTTTGCGCCGGAGAGCATCGATACGGTGTTGTGCACCCACCTGCATCTGGATCATGTCGGCTGGAACACGCGCAAGGTCAATGGCAAATGGGTGCCGACGTTCCCGAACGCGCGCTATTTATTTGGTCGAACCGAGTGGGAGTTCATCAATGGTTTGGTGAATGTACCGGGTGCGGAGGTTGACCATTTGCCGGACTCGCTGCACCCGATATACGAAGCCGGATTGGTGGATTTTGTCGAGCCGCAGCATCGCGTCTGCGACGAACTGTGGCTTGAGCCGACGCCGGGACATACACCTGGGCATGTCAGTGTGTGCATTGCCTCCCAAGGTCAACGGGCAGTTATTACGGGTGATGTGCTGCATCATCCCATTCAATGCGCCGAGCCGGGATTGAAGACTAATTTCTGCGCCGATCACGATCAGTCACAACGCACCCGGCGCGACTTCCTCAAGCGCCATCAGGAACAACATACGTTTGTCATCGGTTCGCACTTTTGCGAGCCGACCGCCGGCCGGTTTGTGCC
>JANMSB010000424.1:0-2989 GCA_031388915.1 Pseudomonadota bacterium
CGATACCACCTCGCAAGGCATCTTTGGTCATTCCATGGGTGGCCATGGCGCATTAACTATCGGCCTTAAGAACCCGCAGCAGTACAAATCCATTTCAGCCTTCGCGCCCATCGCCGCACCCATGCAATGCCCCTGGGGCCAAAAAGCTTTCACTGGTTACCTGGGCGCCGACCAAAGCCGTTGGTCGCAATACGATGCCACCGAGTTGGTGAAGCATCTGCCCAATGCCGGCACACACACGCCAATCCTGATCGATCAAGGATTAAGCGATGCGTTCCTGGAGAAACAATTGCATCCACATATGTTTGAAGCCGCCTGCCAGCAAGCTGGCCATCCACTACGGCTACGCCGCCATGCCGGCTACGACCACGGCTATTATTTCATCAGCAGCTTCATTGAAGACCACTTGCGGCATCATGCGGCGTTGTTGAAACCTTAGGGCCTTTCATTTCGACTAAAAGGTGTATTTATGATTGATCGTAAGCATCATAGAATTGTTTTTGCATTTTTCATGGCATTGCTAATGTCGTGTCTGATGTCATTTGTCGTTAGCGTTTTTAATGTGGGCTTGGTGAGCAACATTGTTAGCATATGGTTGAGAGCCTGGGCTTTTGCATTTGTGGTGGCATTTCCAACCGTTATTATTGTTTCGCCCATTGTTAATAAACTTGTCAATGTAGTGCTTAAGGACGGAAACGGTGGCGCCTAACAAGCCGTCACACCTGCGCCCTGCTCTCACCCGTTCAACCATCACCACGGTTGGTTTATTGCTGTTAGCGATTGGCCTCCTGCTGTCATGGGCCTGGCAAGGCCGCGCGCAGGTTTATCCCGATGCGCCCGCCGGTCAATTCGCCTGCCTGTCGTACACGCCGCGCAGCGATAGCAGCCGGGGCGCGACTGCTGATATTCACGCGCAGATCGAACGCGACTTACAGCAGTTGTCCGCGCGTACCCGTTGCGTACGCACCTACTCGGTGATGAACGGCCTCGACTATGTGCCGGTCGCAGCACGCAAGTTAGGCATGCGTGTACTGCTGGGCATCTGGATCGGCAGCAACCAACAAGCCAACGAAATAGAGATCAACCAAGTCATCGCTACCGCCAAACAACACGCCGATGTCATCGATGCGATTATTGTCGGCAATGAAGTGTTGCTGCGGCGCGAACAAACTGTAGATGCGTTATACGCCATGCTGGTGCGCGTGCGCACCGCCACGCAGTTGCCGGTGACCTATGCCGACGTGTGGGACTTCTGGCTGAAGAATCCCAAGCTGGCCGAAGTCAGCGACTTTGTCAGCATTCACATCCTGCCCTATTGGGATGATCAACCCATTGGCGTCGAGCATGCCATGGCGCATGTGCAAGCCATCTATCAGAAAGCTCAGCAGACGTTTCCAGGCAAGCGCATTTACGTGGGTGAGACTGGCTGGCCAAGCGCAGGCAGGCAACGCGAAGGCGCCAAGCCCAGCTTACTCAATCAAGCGCGCTTCACACGCGAGTTCATCGCCTTGGCAAGCCAGCAGCAAATTCCTTACAACTTTATTGAAGCCTACGACCAGCCCTGGAAAAAGCGCTTGGAGGGCACGGTGGGTGGTTATTGGGGTGTGTACGATGCACAAGGCCGTGAGAAATTTCCGCTGACCGGCGCAGTGGTAGCCGATGCAAGATGGTGGCGCGGACCGTTAGCCGGCATCATCGCGGCTGGCTGGTTGTTAGTCGTTGCGCAACGGACGAAGCATTCGCGAATACATGCCGCACTGGCTGGCTTCAGCCTGGGCTGTACCGCCGTCTGGCAATGGGACTACCTGTGGCAGAGCAATCGAACTTGGCAGGAGTGGCTGGCCATGTGCAGCTTCATGCTGCTGACACAGGCGGTGTTTCTGCTCGGTCTGTTCAAATTGGAACAACGATATTCACGATGGTGGACTGGCTTAGTGCTCACGCTGTTGGTGTGTGTCGCGTACATCAATCTGGGTTTGGTGTTCGATGCGCGCTATCGCGACTTTCCTTCCGCTTTCCTCCTGTTGCCGACTGCCATGCTGCTGCTTAACAGCAGTGCACGCCCTTACTTGGCGCGCAGCAACGAAGTGCTATTACTCGTCACGTGGCTGATCCTGTCGTCGGTGGCAATTGCTGTCATCGAAGACATCAGTAATGGCAGCGCATTACTGTGGTGCGCGATCAGCGGCTTATTCGGCCTGGTGTTGTCGCGACAATACTGGCGTATGCCGGTCGCGCACCAACACCAACGCGCCGAGCAATAAGCCCAACGCCGACAATTCAAAATCGTACAGCACCATACCTGCCATCCCGGCCATCATGGCCGGCACTGCCAACCAGCGATTCACAAACAACGCCAACACTGCGGCGCCCAGACTAATCGGCCCATACAAGTGTCGCGCGAATCCTTGAATAGCGATGTTACGCAACTGACATTGCCACTGCTGCGCCTGCAAAACGCAATTCTTCGCCACTTCATCCGGCTCAATCAGCAACAGGCGGATGGCCTGCATCACAGCGGCCAGCGCCGCTGCGAACAGCAATACGCTAATTACTCGCCGCAACGCGATCATTTTATTTCGTGGGCATGGCCCGCTCCTACCGTGGTTTTATCGATACCTGCGGCGTGCTTCGCTGCGACATAGCCAAAGGTAAAAGACGGCCCGACACTGGAGCCCGCGCCCGGGTAGGCGCTACCCATCACCGAGGCGGTTGACACGCCAGTGGCATACAGACCCGGGATCACCGATCCATCGGTGCGCAACACGCGAGCATGTTCGTCAGTGACCACACCGCCGAAAGTACCCACGTCGCCGGGAACGACGGGCACAGCATAGAACGGTCCCCTGGCAATCGTGCCCAATGTTTTCGACGGCTTGTTGTAGGCGTCGCCCAACCAACGATCGTAAGCACGTTCGCCACGATGAAAATCGTCGTCGCGATTTTTCGCTACGAAGCCATTGAATCGTTCGACAGTGGATGTGAGTGT
>JANMSB010000428.1:0-12018 GCA_031388915.1 Pseudomonadota bacterium
AGTTTGAACCCATAGCGTTGCTGCAATTCGGCGTACAGCAGTGCCGGCGTGTTGGCCTGGGTATCAATGGTCTCGCTGCGCTTGCCGGCTTGTTCGCGAAAAATGGCGAAGTATTGCAAGTGCAGCGACAGCGTCTTCAGGGCGCTGTGGGTTTGCTGGTATTGGTCAGGCGTGTTCACGTTGGTCAGTGCTTGCAGTTGTTCAGGATCGATCAATAGGGTGTTGCTGGTTTGCAGTAACACACGCGGCGAAAATTCCCCGGCTGCAATGGCGATGCGGATGGTCATTGCGCTGCGAGGTTCCCAGATAGCGCATAGCGGCTCAGGTTGTCCGTCCGTACCGCGATAGGCGCTGGCGAAACGAGTCGGATCGCGCTGTCGCAACAGCGATTGTACGGCCTGTTCGTTGAGCAGTGGCAAATCGCAGGCAATTACTAGCCAAGCGACTTCGGGATAGTTCGCCTGTGCCGCAGCAATTCCCGCCAGCGGCCCGAGATCGGCATGTTCATCAACAATCTGTGGCCAGCGTGCCCGCAGTTCGTCCTGTTGCTGATTGGCGCGTACCGAGACAAAAGTGTGTGCGCAATGCCGAGCGAGTAATTCATACGCCCGCAGCAACTGAGGTTGGCCTTGATACGGCAATGCAGCTTTATCGCTCTGCATGCGGCGGCTGGAACCGCCCGCCAACACTAATCCATACACACTCGCCATGGTCACGGCGCGGGGTGATGGCTGGATAAATAGTGCCCAGTCTTGCCGCCGTGCTTTTCCAATAACCGCGTATCGGTAATCAACAAGTCATGCGACAGCGCCTTGCACATGTCGTAGATGGTCAATGCGGCGATGCTGGCGCCGGTTAAGGCTTCCATTTCCACGCCGGTTTTGTGATGAACCGACACTGTGCAATGAATGACTGCGTCATGGCCGACCAAGTCGATATTGAATTTGCAGTTCTCGATGCCTAGTGGATGGCAGAACGGAATCAGTTCGTGCGTGCGTTTGGCGGCCAGCGTGCCGGCGATGATGGCAGTGTGGAACACCGGGCCCTTGGCGGTGGTGAAGTTTTGCTCGCGTAGTGTGGCGGCGACTTCCGGCGGAAAGCGAACCCGGGCTTCGGCCGTGGCGGTGCGTTTGGTGACCTGCTTGTCACCCACATCCACCATGGTGGGTGCGTCGTTTTCGATGTGCGAAAGAGATTTCATGCTAGTAGTCACTGAGTCCTAGCCTCCGATGTAATACATCTCGATCTTCCGCAGCGGATGTTCATTGTTACCGAGCTTGGCGCGTTGCTCGCTGTAGTGATCCTCGCGCTGCTCCCAGGTGTTGCGGATCAAGGCGCGTAATTCGTCGTCGCTGGCGCCGCTGCGCATCGGTTGCTTCAAGTCCAGGCCATGGGTGGCGAACAGGCAGGTGTACAGCACACCCTCTGACGACAGACGCGCGCGCGTGCAAGCGCCGCAGAAGGGTTGCGTTACCGAAGAAATAAACCCGAGCTCGCCCGCGCCATCGTCGTAGGCGTAACGTTCGGCGACTTCACCGTGGTAGTTGCCGGGCACGGCATGCACCGGCCAGCGTGCGTGAATGCGTTCCAGCAATTCACGCGAGGGCACCACGCGTTGCATTTGCCAGTGGTTGCGGTTGCCGACATCCATGTACTCGATCAAGCGCACGATAATGCCGGTGCCGCGAAAGCGCTCCAGCATGTCGAGCAGGGTGTGGTCATTGACGCCGCGTTGCACTACGGCGTTGATCTTGATTGGCGTCAGCCCCACTTGTTGCGCGGCGCGCAGGCCGGCCAGCACTTGATCGCGACCTTGAAAGCCGCCGCTCATCTGCGCGAACACGGCCTCGTCCAATGAATCCAGGCTCACAGTGATGCGGCTTAACCCACTGGCTTTAAGTTCAGTGGCATATTTTTCCAACAACACGCCGTTGGTGGTCAGCGCGATGTCTTGCACGCCCTCAATCGCGCCTAACTCGGCAATCAGCTCAGTGAGATTGGGCCGCAGCAAAGGTTCACCGCCGGTAAGGCGCAACTTGCTCACGCCCATCTCGACGAACAAATGCGCCAGCCGGGCAATTTCTTCGAACGACAGACGCTCGGTGGGTTTCAGGAACTGATAGTGCTCGTGAAAAGTTTCACGCGGCATGCAGTACGGGCAGCGGAAGTTGCAGCGATCCATGACCGAAATACGCAGGTCATGCATGGGGCGATGCAAGCGGTCGCGCGGTGCAACCGGAAGAGGTACGACGTTATTCACAAAACCTACCACCGAAACAAAGGAACGGGAGTGCCTGTGGCGATCATACTCCGGCTGGGCGGCAGCTCGACGAATCCATCGGTGCCGAGTAGGGAAATGAAGTCCCCCGAGCCGCGCGTCGGACAGGGCTGCGCGCGCGTGAGGCCGGCTGCATCGCAGTGCAGTTTGACTGGCATGAACACCGCGAGTTCGTCGTGCGCCTTGGCCTCGCCGCTTAGCGCAATGCGCTCGACAGGTGCTGCCTGCATGCCCATGGCGTGCCGCAAACCGGGCAACACATAACGATGCAGGCACATCAGCGTCGAGACCGGATTGCCCGGTAATGCGTACACCGCTTTGCCGTCACTGCGCACGCCAAACCACATAGGCTTGCCGGGCCGCTGGGCGATTTTGTGGAACACGCAGTTCACGCCCAGTTCGGTCAGGACTTGCGGCACAAAATCAAAACGCCCCATCGACACGCCGCCGCTGAGAATCAATACGTCGTTTGCTTCCAGCAAGGTCTGTAACTTTGGTCGCAGGATGGCCAGATCATCGGCCAGATGCACATCGACAAGGCGGGCATGTCCGTGGCGCTGCAAGGCGGCGTGTAACGCATAAGTATTGGAACGACGTACCTGCCAGCTTTGAATGGGCAGGCCTGGTTCCACCAACTCATCGCCCGTGGATACCAACGCGATACGCGGCGAACGGCGTACTAGCGTTTGGGCGTAACCGGCTGAAGCGATGATGGCAACCTCAACAGCGCTTAACGGCCGCCCCGGCTGTAGCAGCGTGCTGCCGGCGCGTGCATCGCTGCCGCGCGGATGCACATTCATTCCGGCAGTGGGTTGCACATCGTCGTTTAACAACGCATAGCCGTCTGCCAATCGAATCCGTTCAATGGGAATCATGCAGTCGCACCCGACCGGCAGTTCTGCACCGGTCATGACTTCGATGCAATCGGTTGTCTGTTGCAATGTTAGTGGCGGCGCGCCAGCGGCCTGGGTGCCTGCCACACGCAAGCGACGCACGCCGGCGGCGGACGATAGCGCCATGCCATCCATGGTGATGCGATCGAACGGCGGCTGGTCGCGCTCCATGACAATGGCTTCCGCCAATGCACAGCCGCTCAGTTCGCGCAGGCCCAGCTTGGTGACAGGCAAGATAGGCGCCTGTGTTTCGATGGCGGCCTGGGCTTCGGCAACACTAAGAATCGACACTCCAAACTCTCCCGGAAATAAAAATGCCGCTCCGGTTTACACCGGGAGCGGCTGGGAAGTGTCGCACGACAGGGGGGTGCTTGCTATGCCGAGGGGTGATCTGGTGTTGACGAGCCTTTGAACAGGTTCTAAGAAATGTTGAGGTCGGCGGGTTCGTGTTTAGCCCTTGGCCTTGAACTCACGAACGGCCTTGTTGAAAGAGTCGATCTTGGCTTCACGCTCGTCCAGCGCCGATGATTTTTTCTTGGCTTGCATCGCCTTGATTTGCATGATCGCACCGGCGCCGCTGGCCTCTTTCACCTTGGCCGAGGTTTCTTCGTCCAGGCAGGCGACATAGGCATCAACGTCGGCGTTGTACTGCTTGAATGCTGACATGGCGGCGATCATTTCCGGTTGCGAGGCGGACTTGGGGTTGGGCATGGCGTCAGGAGCTTTGGGAAAGGTGCAATCGGCAAGCGCCATCTGGCTGGTCATGCTGAGCAGAATGCTGGCCAAGCAAGTTAGGCTGTTTCTCATCACGGATCTCCGGTAGTCGCATGGGCGCGCCGGGTGCTTGCTGCAATGAGCAAACATGCGCAGTCCCCTTCATGCCTGCTAAATCGGCCTGCGAGGCGGGGACTTTAGGGCGATGAGATCACCAGATGCCCCGCTAGAGTGCAATGGGTCACAAAATGCTGAGGCAATAAAAAACCGGCGGCATGCATGCCGCCGGTTTCGAGTCGTTTAAGACTTGCGTAAGCCTTATTTTGATTTGAAGGCGCGCAACTGCACATTAAATGCTTCGGCGATTTTGGCGGCTTCTTCATAAGCGGTGTTGGCCTTGAGCGCCTGCTTGTCTTTGACACGTTTGATGTCTTCGGGGGTGGCCTTGTCGCCCAAGGCATTGAGCATGGTTTCGGTTTCAGAATCCAAGCAGGCCTGGTAGGCCTTGGCGTCGGCGTCGAACTGACGCGTTGCCTTCATCGCAGCAACCATTTCTTCCTGGGTTGCCTTGGCGCCATTGGGTGGATCGCTGGGTTTCTTGGGATATGCACAGTTGGCTAGCGCTGGCGCGGCACCCAGCACGCTGAGCGCCGCAACCATGCAGAGTTTCTTAGCAGATTTCATCGTTAATACCCCGGTCGTATTTAAATTCAAAGTCTCAGTGGTTGCGTCGGACCCAGCCGGCTACTGTCTATACGGCAATTGCGCCTATATTAGGTGGTCTCGGTGTCCGGTGCACCTATCGCACACCGTCATTACGAAGCGCGATTCGCACCCATGATTGCCGTGCCCTGCTGAGCACAAGCTGAATAAAACGCGGCGGCAAGATTACAAATTTCTGAGCGCCGATGCGCCGCCCAAATGCGTCATTTGTCGGCCGATCCAGGCTTGCCGAGCACGCACAAAGCCACTGGGTTTGTTGACCAACAGGCGTTTGGGGGCGGGCAACACGCTTGCCAGTAGTGCGCTTTCCTGCGCAGTCAATTTCGCGGCCGACTTTCTGAAATAGCGGCGGCTGGCAGCTTCCACGCCAAACACGCCTTTGCCAAATTCGGCGCTGTTCAAATACACCTCGAGGATGCGTTGCTTCGGCCAGAGGGTTTCGATCAGCACGGTAAAGTAGGCTTCGAACCCTTTACGCACATAGCTGCGTCCCGGCCAGAGATACAGATTCTTGGCGACTTGTTGGCTGATGGTGCTGCCGCCGCGCACCTTGCGGCTGCGCTGATTTTGTTTCCAGGCCTTTTCCAAGGACTGAAAATCGAAGCCCCAATGCTCGGCAAATTTTTGATCCTCGGCGGCAATGACCGCCACCTTCACATGCGTGGAAATTTTCGGCCAATCGGCCCACTGATGCGCGAAACGATAGTGTTTATCGCCGTTGATTAAGGCCACAGCGCGATCGCGCAACATGAATGCCGAGGTGAACGGATCCAACCAGCGCATCAACAACACGCTACCGATGGAAAACACCAGCCAGCCAACGACCAGCAGGCCCAGCCAGCGCAGCAGGCGTTTACCAAAGGAGCGAGATTGCGCCACGAATCGAGCAGTGCTTAGCCGGTGATCTTGGCCGAGTGTACGACGATGGGCTCTACCGGCACATCGTCGTGATGACCGTGCCGACCAGTCTTGGTCTTGGCGATGGTGTCTATCACGTCCATGCCCGACACCACCTTGCCGAATACGGCGTAGCCGTAGCTGCCGGGCTTGTTGTCGAGGAAGTCGTTGTCGACCAAGTTGAGGAAGAACTGCGAGGTGGCACTGTTGATGTCGTTGGTGCGGGCCATCGACAACGTGCCGCGTTTGTTCTTCAAGCCGTTGGTAGCTTCGTTCTTGATGGGCGCATTGGTCTTCTTCTGCTGCATGTCGGCCGTGAAGCCGCCGCCTTGCAACATGAAACCGGGAATCACGCGATGAAAAATCGTGCCGTCGAAAAACCCGGCGTCGACGTACGACTGGAAGTTTTCGCTGCTGATGGGCGCTTCGTCAGTGAACAGCTCGATGCTGAAGTCGCCTTGAGAGGTTTTGAATTCGATCATGAGGATTTCCGATGAAGTGACTCGTTGTGGTGGCTTAAGGAGCTTGGAAAAAGTGAACTGCGGTCAGGCAGACTGCGCTTCGGTGACCCGCGCATGGCCAGCCAAATCGGCGTGCGAGGCTACGCTACTCAAGCCCGCCGACTCAAGCAGTACTCGCACCTCATTTGCCTGTTGCCAGCCATGCTCCAGCACCAGCCAGCCCCCGGGTGCTAGAAAATCCCGTGCCGTCCCGATGATCTCCCGGAGCGCCGCCAGTCCATCCCGGCCTGAAATCAGTGCAGTGGTGGGTTCATGGGTCAGCACGGCTGCCTCCAGATGCGAGTCACCTTCGGCGATGTACGGGGGATTGCTCAAGATGAGATTGAAGCGTTGCCGGGGCACGGCGGCGAACCAGTCGCTGCGTAGGAAGGAGACATTAGTGAGCTGATTCAGCCGGGCATTCTCCTGCGCGACGGCCAGGGCTGGAGCCGATTCGTCGACGGCCAGTACCTGCGCATGGGGGCGTTCCGACGCCACCGCCAGGGCAATGGCGCCACTGCCGGTGCCTAAGTCCAGAACCAGAGCAGGTTGTTTCGGGGGTAGGTGCTGCAGCGCTCGCTCCACCACCAGTTCGGTTTCCGGCCGCGGAATTAGCACCGCAGGGGAGACCTTTAAGCACAGTGTCCAGAAATGTTGCTCGCCGAGTACATAGGCCAGCGGCTCGCCTCGGCTGCGGCGTAACACCAACTGGTTCAGTTTTTCTAATTGATCCTCTGGTAAGTCATTGTTTGAATTAAGCAGTTGTTGAGAACGGCTGAGTCCGGCGACGTGCTCCACCAGCCATTCTGCCTCCCGCGCTGGGGCGTCGCTGACCGATTCCAAGCGAGCGTGGATGGCGCGCAGCACGGCCTGAAGGGAGGGATTCATGAATGGGGTCATGGCCGGCTTTTTGGGGCAGGCAGTGTCGCGGGCAGAATTGCGGCCGTCAATCGGGTTAGGTCTCGGCTAAATACTTCAACGTCTCCGCATTAGGTCAAGAAGCTAATTGACAATCATTCTTATTAGCATCTAGCATGGCTTCACTGTCCGAGGGGCGCAAAGCCCACGATTCAGTAACACCGGTACCGGCTATCTCTTCTGGTTTATTTCTTACAAGAGGCGCGCATGTACGTTTGCATTTGTCACGGCATCACCGACCGCCAAATTCGCGAGACCTTGGATCGCGGTGCTGCGTCGTTGACTGAAGTGCAGATGCAAGTACCAGTGGGCGGTTGCTGCGGCCGTTGCGTGCCTACCGCGCAGGACTTGATTCAAGAACACCAAGCCCAACAGAGCGGTTGCTGCAAGTCGCGCGCTGCCTGATGTCGCGCCCGGATACTCCGGGTTGCGTCTGACCTCTTACTCCCCCAAGATCGCCGCTTAACCCACTTGGAGTTCAGCGATGAAAGGCGATCCCAGCATCATTCGTCATCTCAATCTTGTTCTGAAGAACGAGTTGACGGCTATTAACCAGTACTTCCTGCACGCCCGCATGTTCGGCAACTGGGGCTTGAAGGCGCTGGAAAAGTACGAGATGCATGAATCCATCGACGAGATGAAACATGCCGACAAGCTGATCGCCCGCGTCTTGTTTCTCGACGGCCTGCCCAATCTGCAAGATCTCGGCAAATTGATGATCGGCGAAGATGTGCAGGAGTGCCTGTCCTGCGACTTGAAGCTCGAACAAATGGCGCACAAGGATTTGAAGGTCGCCATCGCCGATTGCGAAAAGTTGAACGACTACGTCTCGCGCGATCTGTTCAAGACCATTCTCGAATCCGAAGAAGAACACATCGACTATCTGGAAACGCAGTTATCGTTGATCGAGCGTGTTGGTATCCAGAACTACTGCCAGTCGCAGATGGGCGAGCAGGGCGAGTAAGGCCGCAACGGAGCCATCGATATCCGGCTCCGTTCGCGCAATTTTTGTCGGAACGCCGGCATGCGTATTGCCACTGTTTGATGCTACTATCCGTGCATCAGGTAATGGAGAAGGCTGTGCGCACTACGCTTGCTCTGGATGATGATTTGCTTGCCAAGGCACAGGCCTTCACAGGCCTCAAGGAAAAATCTAGCTTGGTTCGTGAAGCGCTCAAGGCGCTGATTGAACGCGAAAGCGCTAAGCGTCTTGCCTTGTTGGGCGGCAGCGAGCCTGCATTAAAACCGATACCCAGGCGTCGGTCAGTATCCAAATGATTCTGGTTGATACCTCGGTCTGGGTGGATCATCTACGCCATAGCTCACCGGCGTTGGCGCAGTTGCTCACTGCAGGGCAAGTGCTGGTGCATCCTTTCGTAACCGGTGAGCTGGCGCTTGGCAGCTTACGGCGTCGCGATGTGTTGTTGAAGGCGCTGCAGGATTTGCCACAAGCGCAGATGGCAACGGATGAAGAGATATTGGGGTTCATTGAGCAATATAAGTTGTTCGGTCTGGGCATCGGTTATGTCGATGCGCATCTGTTGGCCGCGGCAAAGCTCAGGCCAGGCACAACCGTATGGACGCTTGATAAGCGCTTGTTAGCAGCGGCCGATAAACTGCGCCTAAATTGATGTGTTTGTTGGATGCTCCATTCTCAATCACGGCCAGCGGAACGAAAGAAAATCCTTTCGCAGTGATTGCCGCGGAATGAAAAGTATCTGGATACCGAAACCCTGCTCCGTATGGTGGCGCTACCGAACTACTGCCAATCGCAGATGGGTGAGCAGAGCGAGTAATCCACAACCGCGCTGCCTGCAAGGGCGGTAGTCACGGCCCCTTCTTACGTTTGCGTTTAGTGGCCTTGCTCAAGGCATGGGTTGCCCTGTGCAACACAGGTTCTGCCACTGCCGGTGGACTTTCAAACAACATCATGGAGCGACCTTCCAAGGTCAGGATCGCGCCCGGTAGAAGGGTCTTTTCCAATGCCGGCATGCCGGTGTCCAGATGAGTGTCGATGCGCAGGGTCCATTGCGCCGTGGCGGGACTCATCGGCAACTTGAACGCGCGCGGTTCGTGATGCGCATTGAGCAGCATCAAAAAATCACTATCGGTAATCGGCTGGCCGCGCCCATCTCGCTCATCGAGCGCGTTGCCGGATAAATACACGCCTAGACAACGCGCGAACCCCTGATGCCATTGTGCTTCGGTCATCTCCATGCTGGAGGGGTCCAGCCAGCGAATGTCATGCACTTCGCCATCGGGCGTGGCACGGCCGCGAAAAAAATTACGGCGACGAAATACTGGATGCGCGGCACGTAGTCGTATCAGTTCGCACACAAACTCGAATAGTGCGTCGCGTTCCTCGTCCGGCGACCAATCGGTCCACGATAGCGGCGAGTCCTGACAATAGGCATTGTTGTTGCCCAGTTGTGTGCGGCCGCGTTCATCGCCGCCCGACAGCATGGGCACGCCCTGCGACAGAAGTAGTGTGGCGATCAAGTTGCGTACTTGGCGCGCGCGTAGTGACTTTATTTCCGGAACATTCGTGGGGCCCTCTACGCCGCAGTTCCAGCTTAGGTTGTGATTGTCGCCATCGCGATTGTCTTCGTTGTTGGCTTGGTTGTGCTTGTCGTTGTAGCTCACTAAATCATGTAGCGTGAAGCCATCATGCGCAGCGACAAAGTTGATGCTGGCGTGAGGACGTCTACCGCTGTGGCCATATAAATCACTCGAACCCGATAAGCGCGATGCCACTTCGCCGATCAAGCCGCCATCGCCTTTCCAGAAAGCGCGAATCACGTCGCGATACTTGCCGTTCCACTCGGTCCAGCCGGCGGGAAATTGCCCCACTTGATAACCGCCTTCGCCCAGGTCCCACGGTTCGGCGATGAGTTTGGCGCGCGAGATGATCGGGTCTTGATGAATGATGTCGAAGAACGCGCCGAGCCGATCCACTGCGTGCAGCTCGCGCGCCAGCGCCGAGGCCAAATCAAATCGAAAGCCATCGACATGCATCTCGGTGATCCAGTAACGCAGGCTATCCATGATCAACTGCAATACGCGCGGATGTTGCATGTTGAGTGTGTTGCCGCAGCCGGTGTAATCCATGTAGTAACGTCGGTCGGCATCTACCAGTCGGTAGTACGCGGTGTTGTCGATGCCGCGAAAACACAACGTCGGTCCGGCATGATTGCCCTCAGCGGTGTGGTTGTACACCACATCTAAAATCACTTCGATGCCGGCGGAGTGCAGTGTCTTGACCATGGTTTTGAATTCACGGTCCGGTTGCGACATCGCATACTGCGATTCCGGCGCGAAGTAACCGATGGAGTTGTAGCCCCAGTAGTTACGCAAGTTTTTCTGCACTAAAAAACGGTCGTCGACAAAGGTATGCACCGGCATGACTTCCACTGCGGTCACGCCCAGTCGTTTGAGATAGTCGATCACTGGCGCACAGGTCAGCGCTGCGTACTTGCCGCGTTGTTCCTCCGGCACTTCCGGATGCAGTTGCGTAAAGCCTTTGACATGCGCTTCGTAGATCACCGTCTCATGCCAGGGGATATTCGGCGGACGATCATCGCCCCAGGAAAACGCCGGATCGATCACCTGACACTTCGGCGTGTAAGCCGCGCTGTTACGTCGATCGAAAGACAAATCGCCGCGCGAATGACCCATGCGATACCCAAAGTGCGCGTCGTTCCACTTGATGCGTCCCGCAAATGCCTTGGCATAGGGATCGAGCAGCAGCTTGTTGGGATTAAAGCGATGCCCGAGGTGCGGGTTGTACGGCCCGTAGACCCGATAGCCATACAACAATCCCGGCCGTGCTTCTGGCAAGTAACAATGCCACACATGTTCGGTTTGCTCGCGCACATCGATGCGTGCCACTTCCGCACGGCCATGCGCATCGAACACGCATAGTTCAACACGCTCCGCATGTTCGGAGAACAGCGCAAAGTTCACGCCCTCGCCATCCCAGGTAGCGCCGAGTGGAAAGGGTCGTCCCGGCCAAGTGGTCAGTGACTTGCTCATCCACACAAACAAGCAAGGGTAGTGCCACCTGGGTTATGCACGGGAACGTGCTGTCTCAGCACGCAATTCGCTGTCAGCAAAGCCAATACTGCACCGCTTTATTGCAAGCGATCTGCGAGGGCGAGCAGCGATGGCGCACACTCCCTGTGTTTATCGATAGGGTAGGTAGCTCAGCTTCAGTCCACAAAAAAATCTGGCACCAATTCTTTGGTGCCGGGTACCACGGCATAGCGATCGAAGTCCGTCACGCCGTGTTCGCGCAGCAGCGTGTCGTCGATGAAAAAGTTGCCGGTGGTGGCGCGCGCATCGCTGGTCAGAATCCACCAAGCGGCATCGGACAAAATCTCCGGCTTGCGACATTTGTTCAGATCAATGCCGGGAATCATTTGCAGCGCCGCGGTGGCAATGGCAGTACGCGGCCACAGGCTGTTGACCGCGATGCCATGGGGTTTGAACTCCAGCGAATGGCCCAAGGTACACATGCTCATTCCATACTTGGCCATGGTGTAGGCGACATACGGCGCGAACCAATGCGCTTGCATCGACAACGGCGGCGACATGGTCAAGATGTGCGGATTGCGTCCGGCCTGTGCGCTCTTGATCAACTCGCCCAGACACGCCTGGGTGCAGGCATAGGTGCCGCGTACGTTGACGCCAAACATCAAGTCAAAACGTTTCATTGGCGTGGCGGGCGTCGGCGTCAGGTTAATGGCGCTGGCGTTATTCACCAGAATGTCGATGCCGCCAAAACGTTCAACACCCGCCTTGACCGCCGCTGCCACCGCCGCCTCGTCACGAATATCGGTGGGCACAACTAATGCGTTGCCACCCGCAGCTTCAATGTCCTCTGCGGCGCTGTATAGCGTTCCCGGCAATAGTGGATTTGGTTCGGTGGTTTTGGCGATCAGCACGATGTTGGCGCCATCGCGTGCTGCGCGCGTGGCAATGGCCAGACCGATGCCGCGCGAAGCGCCGGTGATGAATAAAGTCTTGCCTTGCAGCGTGCGTGGTTGGTTCATGTTTGCGTCCCGGAGATAGTTGTTTCGGATTATCGGCGCAATGC
>JANMSB010000496.1:0-17355 GCA_031388915.1 Pseudomonadota bacterium
AGCGCGAGGATGTGGTGGAGCCAGTGCCCAATGTGTTCGATCCGGTCACGGGTATCCAGGTATATAGATCGCTGTCGAACAAAAGCGAGGGTGTGGAGCTGTCGATCAACTACCAGCCGGTGGAGAACTGGCAGACGCAGATCGGCTACACCTACAACGATGCACATGTCACCAATTCCGCGCAAAGCAATCTGGTCAACGCCAGGTTGGCGAACGCACCGCGCCAGAGCGGCAACCTGTGGACGCGCTACAACTTCCCGAGCGGCGGGTTGAAGGGCTTCGGCATCGGTTTAGGGCTGGTCTACACGGGTGAACGCAATGCGGTGGTGGACAATCGCGCCTCGCGGATGTTGACCCTTCCCTCCAATGTGCGCACCGACCTGTCGTTGTACTACCAATGGCAGCGCTACGACTTCGCGCTGAACGTCAACAACGTCACCGATCGTTCCTACATTGCCGGCGGTGATGATGTGATCGATGTGGTGCCGGGGGCGCCGCGCAAGATCACAGCGTCGATGAGAGTTCCGTTCTGATATTCGACCCGTCTTAACGGCCGATAAAGCGGGGCGGCGTAGTCGCCGCTCCGGATGCGCATCGCTCTGGATACACCATGACCCCTCCCTTTTCCACTACTGACATCGGCCACCACCGGCACATGGGCGGCGCGGCCATCGCCGCGACATTCATTCCTTCCGGACGCCGATGTACTCCCTGACGCTGCTCGCCTACGCATTGATCGCGGTCTTCATGACGCTGGTCATGACGAAGCGCATGTCGGTGCTCACTGCGCTGGTCCTGGTGCCGATTGTGTTTGGCGTGATCGGCGGTTTCGGGCCGGAACTTGGGTCGATGATGTTCGCTGGCATCAAGGCCCTCGGGCCAACCGGAGTGATGCTCACCTTTGCGATCCTTTACTTCGGCATCATGATCGATGCGGGACTCTTCGATCCCGTCGTGCGACTTGTGGTCCGGCTGGTGCACGGCGATCCCGTCAAGATTGTTGTCGGCACCGCAGCCCTCGCGGCATTCGTCTCGCTCGATGGCGACGGCTCCACCACCTACCTGATCACGACGGCGGCCATGCTACCGCTCTTCCTGCGGCTGAAGATGGACCGACTCGTCCTCGCGAGCGTCACGATCCAGGCGGGTGGCGTCATGAACCTCGTGCCGTGGGGCGGCCCCACGGCGCGGGCCGCAACCGCACTCAATCTGGACATGGGTCAGGTTTTTCCGCCACTCGTGCCAGCCATGGCCGTGGGCCTGGTCTGGGTCATGTTCGTGGCCTGGATTCTCGGCCGTCGCGAACGGCGGCGGCTCGGCATTCTCCGCGAACCTGAGCTGCACGAAATCCACGCAACAATGACCGACCACGAAAAAACCACCGACGAAAACGCTTCAGCCCTCCGTCCAAAGCTCATTTGGGTGAACCTGCTGCTGACGGTTGCCTTGCTTGTCGCGCTGATCATCGGCCTGCTTCCCCTGCCCGTGTTGTTCCTCGTCGCCTTTGCACTGGCGCTCCTGATCAACTATCCGTCGCTCGAGGAACAGAAGGCGCGGATCGCCGCCAATGCCGGCAACGCACTGGCCGTCGTCGCGGTGATTTTCGCCGCCGGGATTTTCACCGGCATCTTATCCGGCACGAAGATGGTCGATGCGATTGCCAATAGTGTGGTGGCGCTCGTCCCGCCGGTCCTCGGCCCCTATCTCGCCGTGATCACGGCTATCCTCAGCATGCCCTTCACATTTTTCCTCTCGAACGATGCCTTCTATTTCGGAATCGTGCCGATCCTCAGCCAGGCAGCCGACGCTTACGGCATCAGCGCCGCCGAGATCGCGCGTGCTTCCCTCATGGGCCAGCCGGTTCACCTGCTTAGCCCGCTCGTGCCATCGACGTATCTGCTCGTCGGACTTGCGAAGATCGAGTTCGCCGACCATCAGAAATTCACGATCAAATGGACCGTCGCCAGTTCGATCATCATGCTGCTTGTGAATCTCGCCCTCGGCGTCATACCGCTTTTTGGCCACGCGTATTGAGAACCTATCCGCGTGTTAATAACCGGCATAGCTTGCTTGCACTCGGTTGCCTGCTTATTCTCAGCACTTGACTATGCCTGCCCGCGTCGTTTGCTCTGTTTCATACCAACTAAAATGTAAAGACTGAGATCCTACGGTGACCCTTCTCCGTACGACGGCCAAGCCGCACAACACCAGGCAATGGTGGCGGGCAGCCATTCCTTTGTTGTTGGTGGTCGGTGTGGCGCTATTGCCTGTACCTGCGGGTCTTGCGCCACATGCTTGGCGGTACTTCGCCATCTTCACCGGGGTGATCGCCGCGCTGGTATTAGAGCCGCTGCCAAATCCGGCGGTGGGGTTGCTCGGTATCACGGTGGTGGCTGTATTGTCGCATTGGGTGTTGTTCAGTCCCACGCAGTTGGCCACAGCCGATTTCGATCTTCCCGCGGCATCGTTGCATTGGGCGCTGGCGGGATTTTCCAGCAACATCACCTGGCTGGTGTTCAGCGCCTTTATGTTCACGTTGGGATACGAAAAGACGGGATTGGGGCGACGCATTGCCTTGAAGTTGGTCAAGGCCCTGGGGCGGAATACGCTGTTGCTGGGCTATGCCAGTGTCATTATCGATTTGTTGTTGGCGCCGTTCACGCCGTCGAACACTGCGCGCAGTGCCGGCACCATTTTTCCGATCATCAACAATCTACCGCCGCTATACGACTCCAGACCCAACGATCCCTCGGCGCGTAAGGTCGGCGGCTACCTGATGTGGACCACTTTCGCTGCCTGCTCGGTTAGCAGTTCGCTGTTCATGACCGCCTGTGCCCCCAATCTGTTGGCGGTGGAATTCATCCACAAGATTGTCGGTGTCGATATCACCTGGCAACGCTGGTTCATGGTGGCGGCGCCGTTTGCCTTGCCGCTGTTGTTCGCGCTGCCGGTGTTGGTGTATCTGCTGTATCCGCCGCAAATCAGGCAGAGCGCACAAGTGCCTGTGTGGGCGGCCGACGAGCTGAGAAAAATGGGGCCGCTGTCGCGCAATGAAATCGTCCTGAGTCTGCTGATGTTGTTGGCCATCATGCTGTGGATTTTCGGCGGCAAATACATTGAAGCGGCCACTGCGGCGTTGGTGGCCATTACGCTGATGTTGATGCTGCGCGTGATGGCTTGGAACGACATGCTGCATAACACCAGGGCCTGGACCACCTTGATGTTGTTGGCGACGCTGGTAACGCTGGCCGATGGCCTGCTGGTTACGGGGTTCATTACTTGGTTCGCCGACCGGGTGGCTTTGTATATGGAGGGGCTATCGCCTACTCATGCCGTGTTCGCACTGGTCACCGTGTACTACCTGTCGCACTACTTATTTGCCAGTTTGACGGCGCACACTTCGGCGCTGTTGCCGGTGATGCTGGCGGTAGGTGCGGCCCTGCCGGGTGTGCCGATCGACAAGCTGGCACTGGCGCTGGCTTTGAGCACCGGCATCATGGGCGTCATCACGCCGTATGCCACCGGCCCGGGCTTGGTGTACTACGAAAGTGGCTATATTCCTGCTACGCACTTCTGGCGCCTGGGCGCGTTATTCGGGATGATTTTCCTGGGCGCGTTTTTGTTAATCGCTGTGCCACTGCTGCTGGCCACGTAGATTTGCCCCACGTAAGTTCGCCCAAAGATTGCGCGGGTCCCACGCTGTGCGGTGTGGCATGCTGGGTTCTGCAACTGCGGGCGTCTCGGCGCTAGCCTCCAATGTCGACAACTCGAACGATACGCGCAGGCCCATGCCCAGTCCCGACTCGCCCGCATCACCCGGTTCAGCCCAGATACGCCCTTTGTGCAGTTCGACAATGCTGCGACAAATGGCCAGCCCCAGGCCGCTGCCGGTGGCATCTTGGTTGGCCGGACCCAGCCTGACAAAGCGCTCGAAAATTCGATCATGCGCACCGGCCGGAACACCGGGTCCCTGATCGATAACACTGACTCGCCACAGGCCGCGCGCTAGTTCCGATTCCAGCGTTATGGTTCGTTCTGCACGGGACACGTTCAATGCATTGGTCAACAGATTCAACAACACCTGGCGTATCCACTTCGGATCAAACGAGGCCGTGCCCGCGCCTTGATGCGACAGAAGAAAATGCACACCGCGATGTTCGGCCAGTGCGCGCGCGTCCACGGCGAAGCCTCGCAGGAAATCTTCCGGCGCTTGCGTGATACGTTCCAGACTGATTGCATCCGCTTCGGCGCGCGAGATCAACAACAGCTCTTCGATGATCTGATTCAGCCGCGTTACTTCTTCGAGCTGTACCTGCACGGCTTCTTCCTGGGTGGGACTTAAGCCGCCCTCCATTAGCATACGTTCGGTTTGCAGGCGGATCAGCGACAGCGGTGTTTTAAGTTCATGCGATGCTTCGGCGGTGAAGCGCCGAATCTGTTTGAACGAGGACTCCAGGCGATCGAACATCTGGTTGAGCAGCATGCCCAGGTTTGCCAGTTCGGTATCGATGTTGCCGAGCGGAATGCGCTCGCTGAGATTGTCGGAGCGGATGCGGTTGGCGGTCTCTTCGATGACGAAGATGGGTCGCAGTGCGATGTGACTCAGGCCGAAACCAATCGCGATGCTGACCAGCAACATCAGCGTGACCAGCGCCACGGAGATCTGTGCGTAGCCAAGCATCAGGTCGCCGACCGGCGTCAATGACGTGGCGATGATGACGGTGATTGGTGGCAGAGAAAACCGGCTGACACGTAATTCACCAACGTTTGCGACCGTGATACTTGCCGTATCTCCCGGCAAGGGGTCGGCGATGGATTGGCCACGCAGTTTTTTGGAAACGAACAGGACCGCGCCGGATGCAGTGCGCATTTCCACAAAGAACAGCACCGAAGAATCATCCATGATTCCGCGCATGCGTTCGGCGACTTGTTCGGCTGTCAACCTGTGGAAGTCGGGACCGAGGCGTACCCGGACTTGCTGAAACTCGGTGGCATTGAGCACATCAATCCCATGAATCAGATGACTGTGCAATGCGAAATAACCCACCATCGACAAGCCGGCCAGCGTGACGGTCGCCGCCAGCGCGTACCAAAGCGCCAGTCGTGCCGCGATGGATTTCACAGCAGTTGATAACCGACGCCGCGTACTGTCTTGAACAGCGTCTTGCCGGGCGTGGTCTCCAGTTTGGCGCGCAGCTTGCTCATGTACACATCGAGCAGGTTGGTGTCGACATCGTAGTGCGACTCCCAGATCTTTTCGCAGATCAGCGTGCGCGTCAGGATGCGACTGGGGTTGTGCATGAACACTTCCAGCAAGGCGTATTCGCGGCTGGTGAGCTCGATGAGTTTGCCGTCCAGATGCACGGTGCGTCCCAACAGATCAAGTTTCAGGTTGTGATGTTCCAGCACGGTGTTCTTGGTGGAATTCTGCCGGCGGATCAGCGACCGTACGCGCGCCAACAATTCTTCCAGGCTGAACGGCTTGGCGAGGTAGTCGTCGGCGCCCATGTCCAGGCCCTGGATGCGATCCGCCACTGCGTCACGCGCGCTGAGAATGACCACCGGCTCGGTAAAACCCGCGCGGCGCCATTCCCGCAACAGGTCCAGGCCATCGCCGTCGGGCAGGCTGAGGTCGAGCACAATGGCGTCATACTTGGTTTCGCACAAGGCGTCGCGCGCTTCGCGGCAACTCCCGGCGCAAACCGCAGTGTACGACCGTTCGGCTAGGCCGCGTTTAAGGAATTCCGCCAAGCGCAGTTGGTCTTCGACAATGAGGACTTTCACCTTACCGCCCAGTGTGACCGTTTATTTAATTTTATGGTGCCCGCATCACAGTCGCGGCGCGTGGCGCATTAAACCGCAAACCCAATGGCCGGTGCGAGTGGAGAATTATTAAAGTACATTAAGGCGCTGTCGTAGCTTCCGGCTGATCTCGGCACCGAAGTATGCCTGAGGATCGGAAGCCTTGATCTTCTCGCGCTGCTCGCGTGCCGCAATGGCAGCCTTGGCTTGTGCAAAAGCGTCCTCAAGATTAGCGGCGGCTGGCAGCGCGTCGCGGTAAAACGCTTCGCCGAAGTAGGTGAGATCGCGCTCATCGTCGCAGCCGAACGAAGTTTTGTCCGCAGCGGCGGCGGTAATGACGATGGTGTGCGGATCTTTGAGCGGTTCAATGAAACTGCCGGCATGACAGGCGGAGATGATAATCACCCGCCACTTGATGCCCGAATCATGCAAAGCCTGCGCGAGGTTATCGCCGGTCACTTGTTGCAGAGATAAGAAACCATTGGATACCTGCAGCGACGGTTCGTCATCGCCATGCGAGGACAGCGCCAGAAACAGCACGTCCTGATCGACATTCATTTTCTTCGCCAAGCCTTGCAAGGCGTAGCGCAGGTTGGTGACGGTGGCCAGCGGCTGCGAATGCAGATCACGCCGGTCGTTCACGAGGCGCAGGCTGCGCTTGTTGGTGTCGTAACGATCATCCACCACTTGGGCGGCCAGACGGATTTCTTCGGCAAACACCTTTTGTTCGGCCACGCCGGCGAAGCCGAGAAAGTAAGTCGAAGGTGTTGAGCCTATGGCAGGCGCAATATCGCCAAGTGCGTGATCGATGCGTTGCTGCTGTTCAAACAGCAGGACTTCGCTATCGTTCAGTGTTGGGCCGTACTCGGCATCTGCGCTTTCATCTTCCGGTGGATACCACAGCTGCGCCGTCCAGTAATTGTCCGCGCTGGCGACACTGAACAGTAGCGCGATGGCTACGGTGGTCAGCATGGCTCTGGGTTGGTGTGCCTCGCTCAGGCGATGCAGGGCGTTGGCGCCGTAAGCCAGGAAGTACAGACCGATGGCCAGGTAACCAGCCAGCGCCCATGGATAACCCGTCACCGACCTGAACGCTTGCAGCAGCACCATCAGCAGTGTCATGCCGCCTGCGACGACGAACAGCACCTTGCCGAAGGATAGGTTCGGCTGCGATTCGCGTGACCACAACCAGGCGATGGTCAGCGCGACCAGTGCGTACAAGCCGATCACTGGAATGTTGTTAGCGTAGAACTCCGACTGTGCACCCGCGTTGAGTCGATCGAAGCTGATCGTCAGTAACAGCGATGCCAGCGCCAACCAGATAATGGGCGCAGTGTTGGCGGGTACAGTATCGGCTGGCACCGGACGCAACAGGAACAGCTTTGCTAACGTCTTTAGCCAGTGCTGCTGCTGAGAACTTGGCTGCGTGCTTTCAGGTGTTGCCGCGTGCGTTACGGCAACTTGCGGCATGTGCGCTGGCGAAACGTTTGCCGCGCGCCATTGTTCGAGTTGCGTCAGCAACATCGGCCAGGGCAGGTCAGTGGGCAGGTGACGTGTTGGCAGCAGAAATGCAGCATTGGTATCTATCCAGAAGTACACGCAGCGATCGTCCTGTGTCACTGCGACAACATCGCGCCAGCTACAGTGGGTGCTCATGCCCGTGCGCTGGATGTTGATGCCATGTTCGTTGAGCGTGTAGGCACTGGAGCCAAGGAATGCACCGTCGTCGCGTGGTGCATAGTGTTTCAGCGTGCGGCGGCGGGCCAGCAGCATCACGCCAAGCATCACAAAGTACCCACTGAGAAAACTGGCAACCGAATATTCGACGTCAAACCAGTCCAGCAGCGCCAGTGTGGCGATGGTGACCATGAGCCATGACAAGGTCACGACCAGCGACGAATGACGAGCTTGCTGATTGACATGCTGTTGCGCGGCACGCTGATAAGCCAACCAGTCGTCCCGGGTCAGCTCGACGTTGATGATGATCTGGTCCATCAAGGCTCCGCGCGCAAGGCAGGGTGGGTCTGCCTACAGTAGTGCACGAGATCGTGCGGTTAAATTGCTTGCATCACAAAATAAACCGCGACAGGTCTTCGTCCTTCACCAGTTCACCAAGATACTTATCCACATAGGCCGCATCGATAGTGACGATGGCGCCGTTTTTGTCGGCCGCTTCATACGACAGTGTTTCCAGCAAGCGCTCCAGCACGGTATGCAGGCGGCGCGCACCGATGTTCTCGGTGCGTTCGTTCACTTGAAAGGCAACCTCGGCCAGACGGCGCACGGCATCGGTGGTAAAGGTCAGTTGCACGCCTTCGGTGAGTAGCAGTGCTTGGTATTGCGCGCATAGCGAAGCATGCGGCTCGGTCAGGATGCGGACGAAGTCATCCACCTTCAACGCTTCCAACTCAACGCGAATCGGAAACCGTCCCTGCAATTCGGGAATCAAATCCGAGGGTTTGGACATGTGAAACGCGCCCGAAGCGATAAATAAAATATGGTCGGTTTTGACCATGCCGTACTTGGTGTTGACGGTGCTGCCTTCCACCAGCGGCAACAAATCGCGTTGCACGCCTTCACGCGATACATCGGCGCCGCTGGTTTCTTGTCGGCGCGCGATCTTGTCGATTTCGTCGAGGAATACAATGCCGTTTTGTTCGGCGTTTTGTAGCGCACGCACTTTAAGTTCTTCCTCGTTGATGAGCTTGGAAGCTTCATCGTCCGTCAGTAACTTAAAGGCTTCACCTACCTTGAGTTTGCGTGTCTTGGTGCGCGAACCGCCGAGATTCTGAAACATGCCCTGCAACTGTTGCGAGAGTTCTTCCATACCGGGCGGCGCCATAATTTCTACACCCACTGGCATGGCGCGGGTTTCAATTTCGATTTCTTTGTCGTCGAGTTGGCCTTCGCGCAGCATCTTGCGGAATTTCTGTCGCGTATCCTGATCGCGTGGCTCTTCAGGCTGATCGTTGAAACCCATGCTGCTGCGTGGGCGCGGCAGTAACGCGTCGAGTACGCGATCTTCGGCAGCGTCCATGGCGCGCGGGCGCACCTTGCTCATTTCTTCTTCGCGTGTGAGTTTCACCGCCACATCCATCAAGTCCTTGATGATGGAATCCACCTCGCGGCCGACATAGCCGACTTCAGTGAACTTGGTGGCTTCCACCTTGATGAAGGGTGCGCGCGCCAGTTTGGCGAGACGGCGCGCGATTTCGGTCTTGCCTACACCGGTGGGACCAATCATCAAAATGTTCTTGGGTGTGATTTCCGAGCGCAATTGTTCGGGCACTTGCATGCGGCGCCAACGATTGCGCAGCGCAATAGCCACGGCACGCTTGGCGGCATTCTGGCCGACGATGTGCTGGTCGAGTTCCTGCACGATTTCACGAGGGGTCATGGAAGACATGGTTGTGTGTCGGGTTTGGTGAGTGGTTGAAGATGCCCCCACCCTAACCCTCCCCCGCAGGCGGGGGAGGGGACGAGCGAGTGCTATGTGCTTTCAAGTGGCTGCGATATTTCCTGACTCCCTCCCCGGTTCGACGGGGGAGGGAAGGGGTGGGGGCATCATGGATGCAGCGTTTCAATCGTCAGATTGCGATTGGTATAGATGCAAATGTCGGCGGCAATGTTCAATGAACGTTCGACAATGGTGGGTGCATCCAGGTCGGTGTTTTGCAGCAAGGCGCGTGCGGCGGCCAGCGCGTAAGAACCGCCGGAGCCAATCGCCATGATGTCATCCTGTGGTTCGATGACATCGCCATTGCCGGAAATGATGTATAGATTTTTGGTGTCGGCCACGCTGAGTAAGGCTTCCAGTCGGCGTAGGGCACGATCACCGCGCCAGTCTTTGGCCAGTTCGATGGCAGCGCGCGTCAAGTTGCCGAATTGTTGCAGCTTGGCTTCGAAGCGCTCAAACAAAGTAAAGGCATCGGCGGTGCCGCCGGCAAATCCAGCCAGGATCCTGTCGTCGTACAGGCGCCGTACTTTGCGCGCATTGCCCTTCATCACGGTGGTGCCCAATGTGACCTGCCCATCGCCGCCAATGGTGACGATGCCGTTGCGGCGCACGGTGAGAATGGTGGTGCCATGAAATTGAATGCCGCTGTCGGTTGAAGGTGTTGACATGTATGTGGGCCTTAAACACTTTTCGTGGACTGTAAGACGCTTCGACTCCGCTCAGCGAACGGAAGTGCATTCCGGTCGCTGAGCGGAGTCGAAGCGTCTCAGGTTTTTCTACGCGCGCGTGGATGGGCAGCATCGTATATTTTGGCGAGATGCTGAAAATCAAGGTGCGTATACACCTGTGTGGTGGAGATATTGGCGTGGCCTAACAATTCCTGCACACCGCGCAAGTCCTGGCTGGATTCCAGCAAATGCGAGGCAAACGAATGCCGGAACATGTGCGGATGTACGTGCTGGCCTAGCCCCTGCTTTTTGGCCCAGGCACTCATGCGCAATTGAACAGCGCGCGGCGTCAAGCGGTTGCCTTGCCTACTGACAAATACGGCTTCGGCATCTTGCAAGGGAATAAAGCTGCGTTCCTGTAACCATGCCTGCACGGCTTGAATGGCGAACCGGCCGATGGGCAGCACGCGCGTCTTGTTACCCTTGCCCAGCACGCGCACGGTGCGATCGGCCAGGTCGAGATCCAACACATTTAGGCCGACTAATTCCGCCAGACGCAGGCCGCTGGAATAGAACAGTTCCATGATGGCTTTGTCGCGTTTATCAAGCTCGGCATCGGCGCGAAATGCCAGCAAACGCGCCATTTGATCGGCATCCAACGTGACCGGCAGACGCTTGGGCGCCTTGGGTGCACTGACTCCCGTCGCCGGGTTGGTTTTGAGTTGCGCTTCGCGAATCAAGTAATTGAAAAACGTGCGCAGCGACGACAAGCGGCGCTGGATGCTACGGGGACCAATGCCACGCCGATGCTCGGCAGCGGCAAATTGCCGCAGATGTTGATGGTCGACACCGCACCAGTCGGCAATGGCTTGCCGTTCGCACCAACTGATAAATTCGCCCAGGTCATGCGCGTAGGCAGCGCTGGTGTGCGTAGACAGCCGCCGCTCGCTATGCAGATGCGTGACAAAGCGTTTGTGCCAGTCTTGCGCGGAATCGTGCATAGCCCGCCGCCGGTTACAGCGCTCCCACCGCCGCACTGACCAGCTCACCAATGCGCGTCAGAAAATCGGTGCTCATGCTGGACTGGAAGCGTTCGGTTTCGTTGCTGCCGATGGCCAGCAAACCATACTCCGCGCCATCGCCTAGTGGCACCAACGCTGCCGAGCCGATTTCGGGCGCATCGTTGCCGAATAGATACTCGCGTTGCGAGTCGCGAATCTGGCCGCAGCGGGGCTTGTTGGATTCGAAAAAGGTTTCAAAGGGTTTCAATTCACCGGCGCCGCGATCGATCAGACGCAGATGGCGAGTGATCAGGCGCGACAGTTCGGGCACATCGCTGCGCAGGCACACCATGACCCAGTGCGAGGCGCCGAAGTCTTCGCGCAACGAAGCTTCCAATGCTTCAAAGACCTGGGCTGCGCCATGCGCTCCTACCAGCCGGCAGCTTAGGCGGTGGATATTGCCGGACAGCGCATCGTTAGATTGGGCGATGCTGACGAATTCGTGAATCTTGGCCTCGAGCTGCTGATTCTTATCGCGCAGCGCCTGCACTTGGCGCTCCACCAAGGAGATGGTCTGGCTGCCGCGTTCATGCGGAATGCGCAATCGCGTCAGCACCCCGGCATGGCGTTCAAAAAAATCCGGATGGCGTAGCAGGTAGTCCACCAGGACTTCTTCGGAGACGGCGGCCATGTCGAGGTCGCGGGCAGTGGTTTTTGTCATGGTTAGTCGGCGTGCGCCGCCTCGTTAATTTCAGAAACTAAATTTCGACCTGACCGGTGTACACGCTGACCGCGGGGCCAGTCATCCACAGCTTCTCGCCAGCTCCCGGCCAACGAATGTTGAGTCGGCCGCCTGGCAGGTCGACATTCACATATTCGGCCAGCAGACCGCGTTGCCGGCCCACTGCCACCGCCGCGCAAGCGCCGGTGCCGCAGGCCTGGGTTTCGCCCACACCGCGCTCGAACACGCGCAATCGAATATGGTCCGGCGCAACGATCTGCATAAAGCCGACATTCACGCGGCGCGGAAATCTTGGGTGTGTTTCCAAAGCCGGGCCCAGGGTGGCCACTGGCGCCGTATCCACCGAGGGTACGACCAAGACGGCATGCGGATTACCCAGCGACACGGCGCCGATCTCGACGCTTTGGCCGGCAACCTCAATGTCATAGCATTGCGCCTGCGCATCTGCCACGAAGGGCAGAGCAGCGGGCGCAAAGTTGGGCACCCCCATGTCGATGGATACCGAGCCATCGGCACGTAACTCGGCATTCACCAAACCACCAGGGCAATCCATGCGCAGACGTGGTTGGCCGCGCCGGCTGGCTACCAGGCTGGCCACGCAGCGCGCGCCGTTGCCGCATTGTTCGACCTCCGAACCATCGGCATTGAAGATGCGATAAAACACATCGGTAGCGGGTTGCTGCGGGGGCTGAATCACCAGGGCTTGATCGAAGCCGATGCCGGTGCGGCGATTGGCCAATTGTTGCAGTCGCTGCGCAGTGGGCAGCGCCGCGTCACTGGCTTCGAACACAATGAAGTCATTGCCCAGTCCATGCATCTTGGTAAAAGAAAGCAGCATGGGCCAAGAATAGCAGTTTGTGCGTCGACATGGCCGGCGTGCGCAGGGCATGCATGGACAATTCCCTTAATGGCATTTAAGTTATCGAGATCAATGGGGATGTAGGTGTGTGTATTTACTTCCCAACTGACAGCTTGAAGAGTTGTCGGTGACGGCTTCTACTCAAGCAACCGAGGGATTTCGTATGCGTCATGTGATGGTGATGAATGCCAAGGGCGGGTGTGGCAAGACCACGCTGGCCACCAACGTAGCCGCGCATTTTGCGCAGGAAGGCTACAAGGTCGTGTTGGCGGACTATGACCCACAGCGCAGCAGCCTCGATTGGTTGGAGATGCGTGCGGAAGATCTGCCCAAGATTACCGGGGTGGCCGCTTACGACGATGGACTACGGGCGGTGCCGCGCGATACCGAGGTGGTAGTGATCGATGCCCCAGCGCGCACCCACGGCGCGGAAATGAATGAACTGGTGCGGCGCGCCGAAACCATCCTGGTGCCGGTGCTGGCCTCGCCCATCGACATGAAGGCCTGCGGGCACTTCATGGCTGAAATTCAAGAATTGGGCAGAGTGCAGCGCGAGCAGGCCCGTTTGGCAGTGGTGGCTAATCGCGTGCGCGAAAACACCTTGGTGTTCGACGAGCTCGACAAATACTTGGGCAAGCTGAAAGTGCCTTACTTAAGCTCGCTGCGGCAATCCACCAATTACTTGCGGGCGTACCAGCGCGGCATGGGTGTGTTGGAACTGCCGGAGTACCTGGCGTGGCCGGATTGGCAGCAGTGGGAGCCCATTACCAAATGGCTGGCCAGCAAACGCAGTCAGCCCGCGTAACGAGACCCATTCGATCTATCTACTTGCGTGACGCGCCGCGTGCGAAGCTTGTTCTTGTAGGCTGGCCAAGATTCCCTTGGCCACATCCGCATAGAGTGGCGTTGCGCCCAGTTCGGTACACATACGCCGGTTGTCAATCCGGCGTGATTCGTCGAGATAGGAAAGGTATTCCGGACTGAAGCTGAGCTGGGCTTCGTCCATGGGAATTTCCGGCGGCATGGGTAATCCGGCGAGCTGCGCCACCAGACGCAGGTAGTCAGTCATGGTGCAATGATTGCCATCGCTGACATTAAAGACTCCGTGCACTTCCGGATTGCACGACGCCGCCAGGCACGCCTGCACCAAATCGTCGACATGGATGCGATTGATAATAGGTGCTTCGTCGGCACGGATAGTCGGTTCGCCATTGCGCAGGCGTTCCAGCGGCAAACGCCCGGGGCCATAAATAGCCGGGACGCGCAGCACCACCCGCCGTACGGCGTTTTCCGTACACCAAATACGTGCAATGTGTTCGGCGCTGACGCGCCGGCTGGCACGCAACGTTTGCGGATTGATCGGGGTGGTTTCGTCGACCAAAGCGCCGTGCGTGTTGCCGTACACCCCGGTGGTGCTGAGATAGATCAGCGTGTCCGGCATGGCGCCCATCAGGTGCAGAAAACGATGCAGGCGCGTGTCGCTTTCTCCGCTGGCGGGTGGCGGCGCAAAGTAGAACACGGTGCAATTGCGGAACCACACCGGCGTCAAATCCTGCTTTTTGATGCGGTCCAGATCCAGCACAATGGGTTCGATGTGGACTGCCCGCAGCGACTTCAGATGTTTGGTGGTCCGCACCAAGCCGTACAGGTTATAAGACTTGCCAAGTTGCTGCGCGAGCCGGCGGCCGACATAGCCGCAGCCAACGATAAACGCCTGTTTTCTTCCCTTCACTAAGTCCTGTGCTCCTGCTGCATGGGAATCGCACATTGTTGTTGGAAGGCTCTGGTAAGCGGCCTACGAATCATCGTAACGCTTATCGACGCCGCTATTCTAACTATCTGCTTGCTGCCTAACGCGAACGACGATCAATGCCGTGTCGACGCTCGGCCATGCGTAGTGCACGCAGACGCGGCAAGTGGGCTTTACGGCCCACTGCCAGCACCAGCGCTTCGTTCACGAGTTTGAAAGCTTGTTCTTTGTCGCCGGTGGCTTCCAGCAACTTTGCCAGCATTTGGTAGCTCTCAAGGCGCGGCCGTATACCGATGCTGGCTTCCAGATAACTGCGTGCCTTGCCGTACAGCTCGTTGCGAATGCAGCAGCGCGCACAGGTCAGCAACAGCGCCGCATCTTGCGGCCGACCGTTTAGCCATTTCTCTACGGTTTGCAGCAGGCTCAAAGGTTCGGCAATGCCGGGTTCACACTGTGCCAATTCGCCATAGGCCAGCACGGCGGCTTCGTCCCAATTCTCATTGAGTAATTCGCGCAGCGTTTTTTCGGCTGGTGCGGGCACGTTGCAGGCCATGGCCGCGCGCGCAAAGGTCACCACCACATCCGGGCGTTTGGCCATGGACTTAGGCACTTCACGCCAGGCTTGTTCCAGTTGCGCGGCGTCACGCACCGTGCCAGCGGCTTTGAGCATATCCAGATGCACCTGCGCTAGGATTTCGTCGACCGTTGCCGGTTGGATGCCGGCGGCGCTGCGTAGGCGCGACTCCATGAGCTTGAGTTTTCGCCAGTCACCTTGTTGACGATAAATGCGCGCCAGCAAACTCAGTCCGCGCGCGTTCTGGTGGCCGCTGGCATCCAATTGTTCCAATGTGGTGAGCGCCGCTGCCAGTTGGTTATGCCGCAACAACATTTCGGCTTGAGGGATGTGGATGGCGGCACGCTGTTCAGGCGCCACATCCAGTGCCTTGGCTAGCCATTCGTCGCGGCGCTTGGCCGCGCCCTGCAATTCCGCCGCGCGCGCCGCCGCTAGGTAGTGAACCAGTGGATGACTGGCGCCGAAGGCTGAACGGGTCAGCGTTTGTTCGGCCGTGGCCCACTCGCCCGCCGACAGTTCGGTCAAACCTTGCGCCAATTGCTGCTGACTGCGCTCGCGTTGCCGTGCGGCGCGTTCCTCGGTATTGCGGCGGCGGGCACGCAACATACGAACACCCAGGCGCACGGCCGCATAGATGGCCAGCAGTAACAACACCGCCATCGGCAGCGACATTTCCAGCAGATAGCCGTTAACGCTGACGACGACCCGACCCGGATCGCTCAGCAGCAGCGTTGCCAGAATGCCGCCGATGAGCAAGGCAAGCGCCACATACATGCCGCGTTTCATGGTGTGGCCACGCTCGTGCTGGACACGATGCTTTGCAGCCCCCGGATGCTGGGCTGTAAATCAGGTGTCTCGGGTGCAATGTCTTGCTGCGCCAGTTGTTTGAGTTGCGCTTGCAGACGTGCGACTTCCGGCGTCGTGGTATCGAACGTCTGTTCTAACCAACTACCGGCATCGCGCAGGGCCGCAACATAGGCCGTTTGGTCGTGGCTATGCACGGCCAGTCGGGCATTCATCAGCAGCAGTTGTAAATGGCGGCGGCGTAGCAGCTGATCGTTGACACTGAGCAGCGCGAGGGTTTCCCCACCGGTTTTACGCAGGCTAAACAAGCTGTTTAAACCACGTTGTAACAATGCCCAGGCGCGTTGCAAGCCGGCTTGCGGTAACGCTTCCTGACTGGGTGGTGCCTGGTGGAGCAGGATGCCGGCCAGCGGTAGATCATTAATCCGCTGCTCTGCTGCGCTCAGTTGTTGTTGAAGCGCGGCACTCTCGCTACGCGGCAAGGCACGCAGTTGTTCTAGGTAAGTTAGTACCTGGCGGTGCACGGCCACCAGTTTGGCGTCATCGACAGTACCTAGTAACGCGGCGGCGGCGGTGAGGGTGTCGATGGCCCCGGAGTGGTCATGCGCCAAGTGCAGTTGATCCTGCGCCAGGCGCAGCAGATATAACGCTTCACTGCGTGCAGTTTCGCGCTGCGCGTGTTCGGCGCGATCATGTAGTTCACCGAAATTGTCATTGAGACTGCGCAGCGAGGCTTGCAGTTGCGCCAATTGCGTGTTGCTGTTTTGCGCGGCGGCATGCAAGGCATCGAAGCGCTCCTGCAGGATTTGATGGCTGTTCTGCTGGGCTTGCAGATTCATCTGCAGCGTGACGAGCCGCGCGCGCAGGATGTCGACGCGGGCAATGGCATAGGCCAAGCCCAGCAAGGCCAGCACGCCGACGATGATCAGTGCGCTGCGGCTACTGCCTTTGGTAGAGGTGGTGCGAGGATCGGATTGCGTCATACGAACTTCGAGTGAATCCGTGCAAGTGTGTTGTCACTATCGTAACACCCGCGCCCGGGTGTGCCAGCGCGTGAGCGCCGCAATCATCGCGGCATCTTCCGGGCTGTCGGCGATGATGTGCTCGCCCTGCCAGCCCAGTTGCCGTGCGGTTGCCGCAATGCGCGCACTGCCGGCAAGCAGGATGCACGGGTGGGCAAGACATCTGACGTCGACCTCCAGCATGGCATCCAACGCCTGCAATATTTCAATGCTAGTGACGCTGATGATGTCGAGCTCGCTGGCATCGAGCAGCGTTTTGACTGTTAGGTATTGTTCTGGGTCGGGTTTTGCCGGCACCCGGTCATACACCTCGGCAAGCTCTACCTGACTGCCACGCGCGCGCAGTGTGTCGCGTAGCAAGTCGCGGCCGCCGGTACCACGCACAATCAAAATGCGCGCGGGCGGGGTTTGCAGCAGGGGATGCGCCAGTAAGGCTTCACTATTAGCGGCTTGTTCGGGCGCTACATCCACGGCATGACCCAACGACTGCAACGCTGCTGCGGTGGCGGTGCCGACCGCCGCGATGCGTGCTTGGGGTTGGCTGTTGAGAATGACAGTACCGTGTTGAACGGCATTGCTGCTGATGAAAATCAACAAGTCGAAGCGCTCGGCGGGTGGTGTTACCGACTTTGCTTCTATGGTCAGTGCCGGCAAGGCGATGGCCTTACCGCCCAAC
>JANMSB010000514.1:0-16397 GCA_031388915.1 Pseudomonadota bacterium
GCCAGCGTGGGTGATGTCATCAAGGTCAGCGTCAAGGATGCGATTCCGCGCGGCAAGGTCAAGAAGGGCGAAGTGTATGACGCCGTGGTCGTGCGCACCCGTCATGGCGTGCGTCGCGCCGATGGCTCGTTGATCCGCTTCGACGGCAACGCAGCGGTGTTGTTGACCAACAAGTTAGAGCCGATTGGCACGCGTATTTTCGGACCAGTGACTCGCGAGCTGCGCAATGTGCAGTTCATGAAGATTATTTCCCTGGCGCCCGAAGTACTCTAGTCGTTAGTGGGCGCGGAGCGAGAGATTATGAGCAAGATTCGTAAAGGTGATGAAGTCGTGGTCACAGTGGGTAAGGACAAGGGCCGTCGCGGCACTGTCAGCACCCTGCTGGATGGCCGCGTCATTGTCGAAAACTTGAACATGGTGAAGCGTCATACCAAGCCGAATCCGCAGCGGAATATTCCCGGCGGCATCGTGCAGAAGGAAGCGTCGCTTCATCTGTCCAATGTGATGCTGTGGAACGCCGCCACCAACAAGGGCGATCGGATTGGTTTCAAGGTTTTGGCTGACGGCCGCAAGGTGCGTTATTTCAAATCCAACAACGAGGTCGTCGACCGCTAGTTTTATCTAGTCAGGGTTTGACGTTCATTGCTGGTCGCACAGGTACAACGAAATGGCAACAAGGCTAGAACAGATTTATCGCGAGAAGATGGTGCCCGAGCTGAAGCAAAAGCTCGAGCTGGCCAACATCATGCAGGTGCCGAAGATCACCAAGATCACGGTCAACATGGGCGTGGGCGAGGCAGTGGCCGACAAGAAGATCATGGACAACGCCGTAGGCGACCTGATCAAGATCACCGGCCAAAAGCCGCTGGTTACCAAGGCCCGCAAGTCGGTTGCGACCTTTAAGGTGCGCGATGGCCAGGCGATTGGCTGCAAGGTCACGTTGCGTGGCGCGCGTATGTATGAATTTTTGGATCGTCTGATCAGCATCGCCATGCCGCGTATTCGCGACTTCCGCGGTGTCAGCGCGCGTTCGTTCGACGGTCGCGGCAACTACAACTTCGGTGTGAAGGAACAGATCATCTTCCCGGAAATCGCCTACGACCAAATCGATGCGATTCGCGGTATGGATATCACCATCACCACCACGGCAACCGACGACAAGCAGGGTCGCGCGTTGCTGGAAGCCTTCAATTTTCCGTTCCGTAAGTAACCGGCAGGGGTTAGCAGGCAATGGCTAAGACATCGATGATCAACCGTGAAACCAAGCGCCAGGCGCTGGTTAAGCGCTATGCCGCCAAGCGCGCTGAGTTGAAAGAGATCATCCGCCACCCAAAGACTGGCGATGCGGAGCGCGAAGCTGCTGTAGCTAAGCTGCAGTCGTTGCCACGCGATTCAAGCGCCAGCAGATTGCGTAATCGCTGTGCAATCACCGGCCGCCCGCGCGGCTACTACCGGAAGTTTGGTTTGTCCCGAACCAAGCTGCGTGAAGCCACCATGCGTGGCGACATCCCGGGCCTCGGAAAGGCCAGCTGGTAACAGCTGGAACCACTGGAGCACATATAAATGAGCATGACGGATCCTATTTCGGATTTCCTGACCCGCATCCGCAACGGCCAGTCTTCGGGTAAAACCGAGATTAGCTGTCCTTCGTCGAAGATGAAGCTGGCCCTGGCCCGCGTTCTGAAAGACGAGGGTTACATCGACGATTTCTCGGAGTCACCTGACGACGGTAAGCCGACGCTGCGCGTGCAGTTGAAGTATTACGAAGGCCGCCCGGTGATTGACCGTCTCGAACGCGTCAGCAAGCCAGGGCTGCGTATTTACAAGGGTAAGGACGAGCTGCCAACGATTTTGGGTGGCCTAGGTGTTGTGATCATCTCGACCTCGAAGGGTGTGATGACCGGTCGCCAGGCGCGTCAGGATGGTCACGGTGGTGAGGTGTTGTGCATCGTCTCTTAAGACGATCCACGGCCAATCTCTTTAGAGAGCTGCAAACATGTCTCGAATTGCAAAACAAGTCGTTACGCTGCCCAAGGGCGTGACTGCGACGATTACCGCTGAATCGGTCACCGTTAAAGGTGCCAAAGGCAGCATGATCCTGAACTTGCGTCCCGGCGTGGCCGTGGTGCAGGAAGGCGATGCGCTCAAGGTGCAGCAGGTGGTTGAGAGCAAGGCGACCAATATGGATGCCGGTTCGACGCGCGCGCATTTGGCCAACTTTGTGAAGGGTGTCAGCACCGGTTTCGAACGCAAGTTGGAGCTGGTGGGCGTAGGTTATCGCGCTGCCGCGCAAGGCAAGTCGCTGAACCTGACGCTGGGCTTCTCGCATCCGGTGGTGTACCCGGCCCCGGAGGGCATCACCATCGAAACGCCCAGCCAGACCGAGATCCTCATCAAGGGTAACGACCGTCAGAAGGTCGGCCAAGTGGCAGCGGATATTCGCAGCTATCGTCCGCCGGAGCCGTACAAGGGCAAGGGTGTGCGCTACAGCGGCGAGAAGATCGAGCTGAAGGAAGCGAAGAAGAAGTAAGTCCATCTGCTAGGCGATTTAGCTAAGTAATTGGGTTACGTCGAACTGAACAGTTTTTAGAGGTGAGGCCGGTGGGCATAGGCGTGCCGGTTCACACGAAGCTAGGCAAGAGATCATGAGCAAGAAAGTGCAACGTTTGCGTCGAGCCACCCGCTCACGCGCCAAGATTCGCGAACTGAAGGCCCTGCGCCTGTCGGTGCACCGCACCGCGCAGCACATTTATGCCCAGATCTTCGATACCGAATCGCGCGTGCTGGCGACTGCCTCGACGGTACAGAAGGCCGTGCGCGAAGGCGTCAAGTACACCGGTAACAGCGATGCCGCTGCTGCCGTGGGCAAGGCCATTGCCGAAGCCGCCAAGGCCAAGGGCATTACCGAAGTCGCGTTCGATCGTTCGGGCTACAAGTATCACGGCCGTGTAAAGGCGTTGGCAGATGCCGCGCGCGAACACGGACTTCAGTTCTGATGCATTAATTTACACCCTCTCCCTAACCCTCTCCCGCAACCGGGAGAGGGGACGGAAAAGGGGTTTCGCTGCAAGGCGAGTGTTGTTTGAGGAATCGCAATGGCAAGAGTTGAAAAAACTAACGCATCCGCCGACGAGTTCATCGAGAAACTCATCGCGGTTAATCGCGTCGCCAAGACTGTCAAAGGTGGCCGTCAAATGAGCTTCACCGCGTTGACCGTGGTCGGCGACGGCAACGGCAAAGTGGGCTTCGGCTACGGCAAGGCTAAAGAAGTGCCGGTTGCCATCCAGAAGGCCATGCAGTCGGCTCGTAAGCGCATGATCAGCGTCAGCCTCAAGGGCAGCACCTTGTTCTACGCCGCCAAAGGTCGCCATGGCACCTCCAATGTGTACATGCAGCCGGCTTCCGACGGTACCGGTTTGATCGCCGGCGGCAGCATGCGCGCGGTGTTCGAAGCGGCGGGTGTGCGCAACGTACTGGCCAAGAGCTACGGCTCGCGTAATCCGATCAACGTGGTGCGTGCTACGGTCGCGGCGCTCGAAGCGCTGCGTTCACCTGACGAAATTGCTGCCAAGCGCGGCAAGCGTCTCGAAGAGATTGTGGGCTAAATCATGCCGAAGACATCTGCAGCGACCGGCAAACAGGTCAAAGTAACGCTCATCAAGAGCAAGTTTGGTCAGCTCTTGGCGCACCGGGAAACCGTCAAGGGTCTCGGTCTGCGCAAGATTCGCGACAGCCGCGTGTTGGTGGATACGCCTGAAGTGCGCGGCATGATTGTCGCTGCCCGTCACATGTTGCAGGTTGAGGAGCTCTAAGCCATTCGGGCTTTGATGCATTGAGGTTGATATGAAACTGAATTCAATTAGCTCGGCGCCTGGTGCACGCAAGACACGTCTGCGTGTCGGTCGTGGCGCCTCGGCTGGTCAGGGCAAGACCTGCGGCCGCGGCGTCAAGGGTCAACGCGCACGTAAGGGCGGCTATCACAAGGTGGGTTTCGAAGGCGGCCAGATGCCTTTGCAACGCCGGCTGCCCAAAGTGGGTTTCCGTTCCAAGATGGCCAAGACTGTGGCTGAAGTGCGTCTGAGCGAACTGCACAAGCTCGCGGGCGCCGAAGTCACCGTCGAAACGCTGAAACTCGCCAATCTGATTCCGCAGCATGTACTGCGTGCCCGCATCGTTTCTTCGGGTGAGGTGACCAAGGCCTACACCGTGCGCGGTGTGCACCTGACCAAGGGAGCCTTGGCAGCCATACAAGCGGCCGGCGGCAAGCTCGAGGCAGAAGCAGCGGAGTAATCCGCCGCTAACGAGTCATTTACTGTGGCCACCAAGTCGCAAACCCCTGGTTCTTTGTCATCACTTGGCGACGTAACGCGTTACGCCGAGCTGCGCCAGCGTTTGTTTTTCTTGGTGGGAGCGCTCATCGTCTACCGCGTCGGCACGTTCATTCCAACGCCGGGTATCGACGCAGCGGCCTTGGCACAACTGTTTGAAGATCAGTCGGGCACGCTGTTTGACATGGTCAATATGTTCTCGGGCGGCGCACTGGAGCGACTGTCCATTTTTGCGCTGGGCGTGATGCCCTATATCTCCGCGTCGATCATTGTGCAAATGATGGGTGTGGTGATGCCGCAGATGGCCGCCATCAAGAAGGAAGGCGAAGCTGGACGACGCAAACTGACGCAGTACACCCGCTATGGCGCGGTGTTCTTGGCCCTCATTCAAGGCGCCAGTGCGGCCGGCGGCTTGCAAAGTCAGGGTGTGGTCATTAATCCCGGACTACAGTTTGTTGTTATCGCCACCGCAACCCTGACTGCCGGCACCATGTTTTTGATGTGGCTGGGTGAGCAAATCACCGAGCGCGGGTTGGGCAACGGCATTTCCATGATTATCTTGGCCGGTATCGTTGCCGGGCTGCCGACTGCGATTGGCGGTACCTTGCAACAGGTCAGTAACGGCGAATTGAATGCCCTGGTGGCGTTCTTCCTGTTCGCCATGGTGATTGGCGTGACCTACTGCGTGGTGTTCGTCGAACGTGGCCAGCGCCGTATTCAAGTCAACTATGCCAAGCGCCAGCAAGGCCGTCGCATGATGATGGGACAGAGCACGCATCTACCCTTCAAGCTGAATATGTCGGGGGTGATTCCGCCGATTTTTGCGTCCAGCCTGCTGTTGTTCCCGGCCACCATTGCCAATTGGTTCGGCAATGCCGCAGAGCCGGGCATGGTGCAAGACTTCCTGCAACAGGCCGCCGCCGCACTCTCCACCGGTCAGCCGATTCACATGTTGCTGTACGGGGCGCTGATTATTTTCTTCTGCTTTTTCTACACCGCCCTGGTGTTCAACTCGCGCGAGACTGCCGACAACCTGAAGAAATCCGGGGCGTTCATTCCCGGCATTCGTCCCGGTCAACAGACCGGTGAATACATCGATAAGGTATTGACCCGGTTGACGGTGTGGGGCGCCATTTACGTGGCGTCAGTGTGCTTGCTGCCGGAATTCCTGGTGGCGAAATTCAGCGTGCCGTTTTACTTTGGTGGCACCTCGCTGATGATCATGGTGGTCGTGATCATGGATTTTCAGGCCCAGGTGGCAGCGCATTTGATGTCGCACCAGTACGAGGGCTTGATGAAAAAGGCCAACTTGCGCGGCTACGGCAAGCAGGAATAGCGGTTCTGGACCAAATTGTTTTTGTGAGGGCATGCGACGCTGATCCGGCGGGGCGCGCCGGAGAGTGGAGAAGAGATCATGAAAGTACGAGCTTCGGTTAAGAAGATCTGCAAAAACTGCAAGATTGTGCGTCGCCGGCGCATTGTTTACGTCATTTGCTCGGACGCCCGCCACAAGCAGCGTCAGGGTTAATGGCCCAGATTGATTAGTCTGGGTTGATTTGGTTGGTAGATTGAGTTCACACCTTTTTTAGTTTAGAGTTCCGCGCTTTTCGAGCCGGGAGAGGTCAAGATGGCCCGCATAGCTGGCATCAATATTCCAATGAATAAGCACGTATGGGTCGCACTGACTCATATTTATGGCGTTGGCCGCACCCAGGCTCGCAAGGCCTGTGACGGCGCTGGCGTCAAACAAGAGACGTTGGTCAAGAACCTGACGGATGCCGAGGTGACTGCCTTGCGTGCCCAGGTCGCCAAGCTCTCCGTCGAAGGTGACCTGCGCCGCGAAGTGTCCATGAACATCAAGCGTTTGATGGATCTGGGCTGCTACCGCGGCATTCGTCATCGTCGCGGTCTGCCCATGCATGGTCAGCGCACTCGCACCAATGCTCGTACCCGTAAGGGTCCGCGCAAGGCCGCGATCAAGATGAATGCGCCTCCGGGCAAGTAAGGGCTGATAGTCCTGTCGATATGCACCGGCCGCAGATTAAGCGGCCAGTCTTGAAGTAACTGGTTTGCATTACGAGTTTTACGGCTAATGGCTGACAACAAGCAACAGGCGGCTGCCGCCTCTGCGGGCAAAACCCGCAAGAAAGTGAAGAAGCACGTGACCGATGGGATCGCGCACGTCCACGCTTCCTTTAACAACACCATCGTGACGATTACCGATCGTCAGGGTAACGCCCTGTCTTGGGCGACTTCCGGCGGCTCCGGCTTCCGTGGTTCGCGTAAGAGCACGCCGTTCGCCGCCCAGGTGGCCGCCGAAAAGGCCGGTACTGCTGCGCAGGAACATGGTTTGAAGAATGTCGAAGTGCGCGTCAAGGGCCCAGGCCCGGGTCGCGAATCCGCAGTGCGTGCGCTGAACGCCTGTGGTCTGAAGATTTCCAACATTGCGGATGTCACGCCCATTCCGCACAACGGCTGCCGCCCGTCCAAAAAGCGTCGCGTGTAAGTATTTATTTAATACTGGCGCAGGCTGCCGTCGTTTAGGTGTGAGGAATTAGATATGGCTCGTTATCTCGGTCCCAAGTGCAAACTGTCTCGTCGTGAAGGCACTGACCTGTTTTTGAAGAGTGGCGTCAAGTCGCTCGAATCCAAATGCAAGCTGGAAGTACCACCGGGTGGCGTCAAGGGCGAACGCAAGTCGCGCTTGTCTAGCTACGGTTTGCAGTTGCGCGAAAAGCAAAAGCTGCGCCGCATGTACGGTGTGCTGGAGCGTCAGTTCCGCGGTTATTACACCCGCGCTGCCGGTCGTCCGGGCGCTACGGGTGAAAACCTGTTGAAGTTGCTGGAAGGCCGCCTCGATAACGTCGTGTATCGCATGGGCTTTGCCTCGACCCGCTCTGAAGCTCGCCAGTTGGTCAGCCACAAGGGTGTGACCGTCAATGGCGTGGTGGTCAACGTGCCGTCTTATCAGTGCTCCGCCGGCGACGTGGTTACCGTGCGCGAGGATGCCCAGAAGCAGGCGCGTATACAGAACGCCTTGCAGATCAAGGGTCAGGTTGGCTTCCCTGATTGGGTTGAAGTGGACGAAAAGAAGTTCACCGGCGTACTGAAGCAAATTCCTGACCGGGGAGACATTCTCCCGGATATCAACGAAAACCTCGTGGTTGAGTTGTACTCGAAGTAATTCGCGGTTCGGCTGTCCAGCGCTATTGCTGGCTTGCCGGTTGCTTTTCTAAATATAGGTGAATGTTCCATGCAGGCATTCGGTGCTGAACTCCTGAAGCCACGCGTTGTAAAGGTGACACCCACCACACCGCGTCATGCCAAAGTGACTATTGAGCCGTTCGAACGCGGCTTCGGCCATACGCTGGGCAATGCCCTTCGGCGCGTGTTGTTGTCGTCCATGCCGGGCGCAGCGATTACCGAAGTTGAAATCGACGGCGTGTTGCACGAGTACACCAGTGTTGAAGGCGTGCAAGAAGACGTTGTCGACATTCTGCTGAACCTCAAGCAAGTCGCGGTGCGTTTGAATGCGCGCGATAGTGCCGAACTGCGTCTGCACAAGAAGGGCCCTGGTCCTGTCACCGCCGGCGACATCCAGTTGGATCACGATGTGGAAATCATCAACCCCAACTTGGTCATTGCCAATTTGACCAAGGCGGGCGAGCTGAGCATGACCTTGAAAATCGAGCGTGGCCGCGGCTATCGCCCGGCGACACAAGCCAGTGCAGAAGGTGCTACCAATACCATCGGCCGCTTGCAGATGGATGCCTCGTTCAGCCCGGTGCGTCGCGTTACTTATACCGTCGAAGCAGCGCGTGTTGAGCAGCGTACCAATCTGGATAAGCTGATCATCGACATCGAAACCAACGGCACCATCGATCCCGAAGAAGCCATTCGTCGCGCCGGTTCGATCCTCAAGGATCAATTGTCGGTGTTCGTCGATCTGCAGGGCCAGGAAGAGGGCGCCAGCAAGACCGCCGAAGAATTGTTCGATCCGATCCTGTTGCGTCCGGTTGACGAGCTTGAGCTCACCGTGCGTAGCGCCAACTGCCTCAAGGCGGAAAACATTCACTACATCGGCGATCTGGTACAGCGCACCGAAGTGGAACTGTTGCGTACGCCGAACCTGGGCAAGAAGTCACTGACCGAAATCAAGGAAGTGCTGGAAAGTCACGGTCTGAGCTTGGGTATGCGTTTGGATAGCTGGCCACCGGTCAGCCTCCGTCGCGAAGACGAGCGCAACATTATTTGAAGTCCTGGATAAGCGCCGGTTTGAATCCGATGCTTATCGAGCTGATTAGTATTTAGAGTAGAACCATGCGTCACCAACTTTCCGGTCGGCAACTGAGCCGCAACTCCTCGCATCGCTCCGCCATGCTCAAGAACATGGCGGTTTCGCTGTTGCAGCACGAAACCATTCGGACCACCGTGCCGAAGGCCAAAGAGTTGCGTCGCGTGGTTGAGCCGTTGATCACGCTGGGCAAAGAAGACAGCATGGCTAATCGCCGTCTCGCGTTTGCGCGTTTGCGCGATGAGGCAGTCGTCACCAAGTTGTTTGAAGATGTTGGCCCCCGTTTCAAGGCGCGTGCCGGCGGTTATACCCGCATTTTGAAAATGGACCCGCGTCCAGGCGATTCCGCTCCCATGGCGCTCATGCAATTGGTCGACAAGCCGGTTGTCGTTGAGGCGGCTGCTGAAGCTAAGCCAGCCAAGGCCAAGCGTGCCAAGAAGAGCGATGCGCCAGCGACTGACGGTGAAGTTGTTGCAAAGAAGCCGCGTGCGCGCAAGAAGGCTGACGCTTAAGCTTAGAGTCGATTTGATGTTTGATAAAAGGCCGGGCAATACCCGGCCTTTTGTTTTGTGTATGACAGAGGATGTGCGTGCGTATCACCCAGGCAGCAGCACCAACAGTTGCGCAAATTTGCGCAGCGTGACTCTCGCTCAAGTGCAATAGCCGAAGCATTTGGCTTTGAATGTTAAAAATGCGTGAAGGAATTGCTCGCATCGCATAAGAAATTCGCGTTCATCGCATGTGTTTGAATTTGATGTTCAAAAGCAAATTAAAACTTACTAGAATCGCCACCGCGCGAGGCAGGTGACCCTTGGTTGCTTACATCGCCGGACTCTCACTTGGTTTAACCCATTATTTGGATGAACAAACACATGAACGCAAAGCTCCTGATCAGCGCCCTGGTTGCCGCTCTCGCCCTGTCTGCCTGCGCCAAGCAGGAAGAAGTTGCTGCTCCTGCCGAAGCTCCTGCTGCTGAAGCCCCTGCCGCCGAAGCTCCTGCTGCTGAAGCTCCTGCTGCTGAAGCCGCTCCTGTTGAAGGCGCCGCTCCTGCTGCTGAAGCCGCTCCTGCTGAAGCTGCCAAGTAATCGAACTGCTTTAGCAGTTTGCCCAGTAATTTTTTTATTGGGTCGATATAAGAGGGCGGATGAGCGTAAGTTCATCCGCCCTTTTTATTTTCTTGCACCGGTTGCTGTTTCTTTGGACGTCGTTGGTAATACATTGAGGAAACCAGACTGTGCCCATCAGTTTGCGCGATGCACGTCACTCTCCCGAAGCTAGGCGGTGGATCGAAGGGGTGTTTCCCGAATACCTCGATTCGTTGTCGGCGGTTTCGCTGAACACCGGCATATTTCCGGTACGCGGCGAATTCGGCGATCGCGAACCGGACATGCTGGCGCGCTGGTTTGGCGACGACAGCTCGTATCCGTTGGTGATACTCAAAAACGATAAGCCGGTTGGCTTTGCCGTAGTCAGCAAGCCTGCGCCGTTGCAGCGTGGACAGATCGATTTTCGGATGGCGGAGTTCTTCGTTGCCGCCAGTCAGCGGCGTTTAGGCGTTGGCCGCGAAGCGGTGCAACTGATTTTCAAGCGCTTTGCCGGGCGTTGGGAAGTGACTGAGATTCAGTCCAACAAACATGCCATTGCTTTCTGGCGCGCGGTGGTACGCGAATATTCAGCAGGCCAGTACCGCGAGCGGCTGGAGAATGGCGAAGTCAAACAATACTTCGATTCAAAGCTGATGCGCGGCAGCCCAGGCAAACATTCCAGCTAGGGTCTGTTAACAATCATTCGATCGCTGCGACGGAGACCAGAATGGCTCAGGACGCGACGCACCGAGCGCGGTGTACTTAACGTACTCAAGCGAGGTGCAACAAAGTCCTGAGCCATTCTGGTCCCGTCCCTTCGGGTTGGGCCCCAAAAGACACCATGCGGTGTTGCTCGTCGCTCATTTGGAATGACCAAACTTCTCTCCTCGCGCCTAGCCTGGTGTCTTTTGGGGCTCCAACGCAGCGATCGAATGATTGTTAACAGACCCTAACATCACGCTCGCGCTTTTGTCTTCGGCTTGACCGCCCGCGCCAGCACCGGGGCGAGGTAGTGACCGGTATGTGAGCCGGCATGTTTAGCGATTTGCTCCGGTGTGCCGGCAGCGATGATATGACCGCCGCCGCTACCGCCTTCCGGCCCCAAATCAATAATCCAATCGGCAGTCTTAATCACGTCCAGGTTGTGTTCGATGACTACTACGGTGTTGCCTTCATCGCGTAGCCGATGCAGCACTTTCAACAATTGCTCGATGTCGGCGAAGTGCAAGCCGGTGGTGGGCTCATCCAGGATGTATAAGGTGCGTCCCGTGGATCGCTTGGAGAGTTCCTTGGCGAGTTTCACGCGCTGCGCTTCGCCGCCGGACAAGGTCGTCGCGTTCTGGCCCAGGCGGACATACGACAAACCTACGTCCATCAGTGTCTGCAACTTGCCAGCGATGCTGGGCACCGCCTGAAAAAACACCAGCGCATCTTCGACGGTCATGTCCAGTACTTCGCTGATGGTTTTGCCTTTGTAATGGATGTCTAGCGTTTCGCGGTTGTAGCGTTTGCCCTTGCACACATCGCAGGGCACGTACATGTCGGGCAGGAAGTGCATTTCGACTTTAATGACGCCATCGCCTTCGCAGGCTTCGCAGCGTCCGCCCTTCACGTTGAAGCTGAAACGGCCCATTTCGTAGCCGCGTGAACGCGCCTCCGATGTTTGCGCATAGATCTCGCGAATCGGCGTGAATACGCCGGTGTAAGTTGCAGGATTGGAGCGCGGCGTACGGCCGATGGGACTTTGATCGATATCGACAATGCGGTCGATGTGTTCCAGGCCCTGGATGTCGTCGCAAGGTGCGGCATCGACGCTGCTGTCATTAAGCTGTCGGGCCACATGCTGTAACAACGTGTCGTTGACCAGTGTGGATTTACCAGAGCCCGACACACCAGTCACGCAGGTCATCACGCCAATGGGAAACTCCACCGTCACGCCGCGTAAGTTGTTGCCGGTGGCATTGACCACGCGAAGATGATGACCCTTCTGAATAGGCGTACGCAATGCCGGAACCGCAATAGCACGCTTCCCGGAGAGATATTGACCGGTGATGGACTTCGGATCGTTGATGATGTGTTCGGGCGTGCCTTGCGAAATGATTTCCCCGCCGTGCACGCCCGCACCCGGGCCTAAGTCCACCACATGGTCGGCGTGACGGATAGCATCTTCGTCGTGCTCGACCACGATCACCGTGTTGCCCAAGTTACGCAGATGCAGCAGCGTACCCAGCAGGCGATCGTTGTCGCGTTGATGCAGGCCGATGGAAGGTTCATCGAGAATGTACATTACGCCCACCAACCCTGAGCCGATCTGACTAGCCAAGCGAATGCGTTGCGACTCGCCGCCGGATAGCGTTTCGGCGCTACGATCCAGCGTCAAATAATCCAGTCCCACATTGGCCAGGAAGCGCAGGCGGTCGGCAATTTCCTTGCGAATCTTGCTGGCAATTTCGCCGCGCCACCCGGGCAACGTCAGCGCATCGAAAAATGCCAAGGCTTTGCCCACACTCATGCCAGTGATTTGCGGCACGGCATGATTCGACACGAACACATTCGACGCGGCCCGATTCAGGCGCGTGCCGTTGCAGTCGTTGCAGGGCCGTGTGCTCAAGTACTTGCGCAGATCCTCGCGCACCGCCATGGATTCGGTCTCGCGATAACGCCGCTCCATATTCGGCAAGATGCCTTCCCAAACATGGCTGCGCCGCGTGATGCCGCCTTTGGCATCCACGTAACGAAAATCGATTTTGTCGGCGCTGCCGTACAGCAGCGTTTTCTTTACACTGGCCGGCAGACTTTTGTAGGTGGCTTCCACATCGAACTTAAAGTGTTTGGCCAGCGACTGAATCAGTTGAAAGTAATAGCCGTTGCGACGATCCCAGCCGCGCACTGCGCCACCGGCCAGTGACAGGTCGGTGTGGTGCACCACGCGCGAGGGATCGAAGAACTCCTGCACGCCCAAGCCATCGCAGGAGGGACAGGCGCCCGACGGATTGTTGAACGAGAACAAACGCGGTTCGAGCTCGGCCAACGAGTAACCGCATTCCGGGCAGGCAAAGCGATTGGAGAATACCCATTCTTGCGGCGTTTTCTTGCTGCCCTCGGTAGGCATCTCCACCACACGCGCCGTGCCATTCGACAGTCGCAACGCAGTTTCAAACGATTCTGCGAGGCGCTGTGCCATGTCCGCACGTACTTTGAAACGATCCACCACCGCATCGACGCTGTGTTTGCGTTTGCCATCCAACTTGGGCAACGCATCCAGTTCGTAGACCCGATTGTCGATACGCGCGCGCACGAAGCCCTGTGCCTTCAGTTCGTCAAATACTTGCAGATGCTCGCCCTTGCGTTCTTGAATCATCGGCGCCAGCAACAACAGCGCCGTGCCCTCAGGTTGTTGCAACACTTGATCGACCATCTGGCTAACGGTCTGTGCGGTCAGATCAATGTGATGATCCGGGCAACGCGGTGTGCCGGCGCGCGCATACAGCAGGCGTAGGTAGTCGTAAATTTCCGTGACGGTGCCCACTGTCGAACGCGGGTTGTGCGAAGTGGATTTTTGTTCGATGGCAATGGCCGGCGACAGACCTTCAATGGGGTCCACCTCCGGCTTTTCCATCATCGACAGAAATTGCCGCGCGTAAGCCGACAACGACTCCACATAGCGACGCTGGCCTTCGGCATAAATGGTGTCGAAGGCCAACGAAGATTTGCCCGAGCCGGACAGGCCGGTGAACACGATCAGCTTGTCGCGCGGCAAATCCAGATCGATGTTGCGCAGGTTGTGGGTGCGGGCGCCCCGGATACGAATCTCAGACATGGATGGCGTTTGGGTACGAGTCGGAGTGTGGAGGGAGTGCGCGACGCAGCGTGGGTCGGTCGAGCTTGGTACTATACGCAGCCCTGCGATTGGGAGGCAAAGGTCATCAACCCTTCGCCCAAAAAAATACTCCCGTGGAAAACTTGGCGGAATCACCTCTGAAATCGGTCGGCATCAAAGTCAGTCTGAGTGCGATGGAGCGACGCATCGTGGCCGCTCTGGCGGGCATCTATGCCACTCGCATGCTGGGTTTGTTTTTGTTGCTGCCGGTATTGTCCATCTACGCGACGCGCTTGCCGGATGCCAGCCCGGGGCTGATTGGTTTGGCTATGGGTGCCTATGGGCTGACACAGGCGGCGTTTCAAATTCCGTTTGGTCGTTGGTCGGATCGTTATGGGCGGCGGCCGGTGATCGCCATTGGTTTGTTGTTATTCCTGATCGGTTCGGTGGTGGGCGCACTGGCTGAGTCGCTGTGGGTGGTCGTGCTGGCGCGTTCGCTGCAAGGCGCCGGGGCAATGTCGGCGGCGGTGACGGCATTGCTGGCGGACTTCACCCGCGAAGCAGTACGCACCCGCGCCATGGCGTTCATCGGCATCAGCATCGGTGCCTCATTTGTCATTTCGTTGATCACCGCGCCCTTGTTGGAAGCGGTGGTCGGTGTGCCGGGTATTTTTTGGGTGATGGCCGTGCTGGCGATAGTGGGCTTAGCGCTGCTGAGATTTGCCGTGCCGAAGCAGGGCGAACAGGTGATCGATCCTGCGGCGGTGCGCATTCCTACCCTGCGTGTGGCGATGTTGCCGGAGCTGCGCGCCTACTTCGTTGGCGTGTTCGGCCTGCATTTCATTCTCACCGCCACCTTCCTGTCGGTTCCCCTGGTGCTGCTCAATCAACTGGGTATTGCCGAGGGCGAGCATTGGAAAATTTATCTGTGCGTGTTCCTGGCTTCGTTCATGGGGACCGTGCCGCTGATTTTGGCTGCCGAACGAGTCCCAAGACCGGAGCGTGTAGTAGTGATCGGCGTGTTAGTGGCAGCCGGTGCACAGGCGGTGATGGCGCTGTGGCTGGCGCATAGCTGGCCAGTATTCGTCGCCTTCACGGTGTTTTTCGCGGTGTTCAATTTTCTGGAAGCGCGCTTGCCGGCGGGCTTATCCAAAGCAGCGCCGGTTGCGGATCGTGGCGCGGCGTTGGGCGTGTTCGCCACCTGTCAGTTCCTGGGAGCGGCCGCAGGCGGGGTGCTCGGCGGGCAATTATTGGCGCACTTCGGCATCGCGGGTGTGTTCTGGGGCAGTGCGGTGATCGCACTGGCGTGGGCGGTGGTGACCGCCACGGTTCCCGATGCGGCAGCAACCGAAACTACCCCTGACCTTTCGCGCCGCTGAGCTTACAATCCCGGTCCAATTTTTGGCAGCTTCATGGAGCACTCATGGCACGCGGCATTAACAAAGTCATTCTGGTAGGCAATATCGGCAAAGACCCGGAAACGCGCTACATGCCCAATGGCAAGGCCGTGACCAATTTCAGCGTGGCTACCTCTGAGGGATGGACCGACAAGCAATCCGGCGACAAGCAGGAGCGCACCGAATGGCACAACGTGGTGCTGTTTGAAAAGCTCGCCGAGATCGCCGCCGAATATCTGCGCAAAGGCTCGCAGGTATACATCGAAGGCAGCCTGCGCACGCGCAAGTGGCAGGATAAAGAAGGCAAGGATCGCTACACCACCGAGATTGTTGGTCGCGACATGCAGATGTTGGGTGGACGTGGTGGTGCGGGTGGCGGCGAACATTCAGGCAGCGCCAGTCGCGCTGCGCCCGAAGGCGCATCGTCATCCCCGACGGGGGAAGGCGCATCGTCATCCCCGAAGGGGGAACGCGCCACTGCATCGCCGCCGCCGGCAGAAGCAGGTGAGTTCGACGACGACATACCGTTCTAAGGGCGCATCGTCATCCCCGAGGGCGCATCGCCATCCCCATTGGGGGAAGGGGGAGGGCGCTTCGTCACGTGTAGCCCGGCTATCCCCGAGGGCGCATCGCCACGCGTAGCCTTGCTATCCCCATTGGGGGACGGGGCAAGGAGCTACGGGCAAGTTTTTTCGAGTGTCGCAAAAAACAATAAAAACGGCTCCAAACGATGCAAACGGAACTTCTGCCCGGCGAATTGCAACCATTCGACGCGCAAAGAACACATCACATTCTCGATGCCCTGCCGAACCAGGCTTACGAAGATATCGTGCATCTGGCTATCGCGCTGTTGCAGGCGCCCATGGCCAGCGTGACACTGGTGGATGCGGAGCGCGTGTGGCGTAAAGCTTCGATTGGTCTGCCGGATGCCGTACTGTTTGACTGCAAGAAATCCACATTTGCAGCCAGGGTAGTTGCCACTCCCGCTGCGGTGACGGTCCTCGAGGATGTGCTGCAAGACCCGGGGTTTGCTGGGCATCCCTACGTTGTTGGCGAATTGGCGGTGCGTTTTTACGCCGGTGCACCCATTGTCGCTGCCAGTGGCGTTGTGGTGGGTGCGTTGGGGGTCATGGATCGATGTGTGCGTTCATTGTCTACCGAACAGTGCATGGCGTTGCAGCGTTTAGCCAGACAAGTGGCTGCGCTGGTCGAGGTGCGCCAACGCACCGAGCACGAAGTGGGGCACGTATATCGCGAGAATGAGTATCTGCAAGCGTTGATGTTCACCGGCACTGCCTTACAGGCGGTAATCGATCGAAATTATCGTTACCGCTACGTCAACCAGGTGTATCTGGATTATTGGCAGAAGCGCCGCGAAGAAGTTGAAGGGCGCACGGCCGCCGAATTGATTGGCGATGAGCCGTTCGAATTACGGTACAAACCGTTTATAGATCGCGCCATTAATGGCGAGCA